>JAGQXA010000770.1 GCA_020436865.1 Saprospiraceae bacterium
GTGCTCACCAAGGCCATCTCGGCCGGCGCCTTCCTGGTGCCCTTCGTGGCCGGACTGCTCGGCAAGAGCGCCCTTTCCGGCGACGCTCACTGGTGGGGGATCGGCATCGCCCTGGCCTTCCTGGCCGCGACGGGCCTCTTGCTGATCAAAGACCTCGACCGGCCCGATCGCTTCCTAAATGTACTGCTGCGTCCGCAATGGGGCTCCTGGCTGGTCCGCGGCGGCTACTCCATCTCCGCCTACGGCGGCCTGCTGACCCTCTGGGCTCTGGCCGGCTGGTTCGGGTGGACGGCTCTGCTACCGACCCTTGGCTGGTTGACAGCCCTGATGGCCGGCGTCACCGCCATCTATACGGCCTTCCTGTTCGCACAGGCCAAAGGTCGCGACTTCTGGCAAAGCCCGACCCTTTCGCTGCACATGCTGGTACATAGCCTCATGGCCGGCGCCGCCGCCTTTGCCGTCGTCGGACTCTGGGTGGAACTCCCCGTCGATTGGATGCCCTTCCTGAAGGGATTGCTGATCGCCGCGATCGCCGCCAACCTGTTCACCATTTTCCTGGAGATCGTCACGCCGCACCCGACCGAAGATTCGAAGCGCACCGTGGCCATGATCGTCAAGGGTCGCTACAGCAACCTCTTCTGGCTGGGCGCTATGCTCGTCGGCAACATCCTGCCGCTCGCATTGCTGCTCTTCGCCGACTCGGCCCCGCTGCTGGGCGCCGCCGGACTGGTCGTGCTGCTGGGGATCTACTTTACGGAAAAGATCTGGGTGGAAGCGCCGCAACGGATACCGTTGGCCTAGTCTAGTAGAAAGAGGAAAGTAGAAAGAGGAAAGAGGCAACTTCCCAAGGATCCAAGGATCCCTGGACCACCGGACCCAATAACCCAATTAACCACCCCCCCAATTAACCAATAACCCAATTAACCAGTTAACCAATACACCAAAACAGCGCCATGAAAAGAAAACACTCCTTCATAGAACGCGTCGCCGAATCGGTCGGTATCATCCCCAAGCTGCACGGGAATGGGGAAACGCCGGTCGAGCGTCTGACCGAACCGGGGAAACTGACCAAGTTTCCGCCCCCGGAGCAATGGGACGACTGGGTCGAATACGAAGCCAAGGCCTGGCCCCTGCTGGAAAAAAAACACTACACCATCGTGCCCACCACCTGCTTCAACTGCGAAAGCGCCTGTGGCCTGACGGCCTATATCGATAAGGCTACCATGCAGGTGCGCAAGCTCGAGGGCAATCCCTACCACCCGGGCAGCCGGGGTCGCAACTGCGCCAAGGGGCCGGCTACGATCAACCAACTGACCGATCCCGACCGCATTCTGCACCCCCTGCGCCGCACCGGCGCGCGGGGCGAAGGTAAGTGGGAGCGCGTAAGCTGGGATGAGGTGCTCGACGACATCGCCGCGCGCATCCGAAAGGCCCTGCAGGAAGGTCGCCACAACGAAGTGGCCTATCACGTAGGACGACCCGGTCACGAGGGCTATATGGACCGCATCCTGAAGGCCTGGGGCGTCGACGGCCACAACAGCCATACCAACATCTGCTCGTCGGGCGCCCGCTTCGGCTATAACCTCTGGTACGGCTATGACCGGCCTTCGCCCGACCACGCCAACGCCAAAGTGATCCTGCTCATATCGGCACACCTGGAGAGCGGCCACTACTTCAACCCGCACGCCCAGCGAATCATCGAGGGCAAAATGAAGGGCGCCAAGCTCGTGACGATGGACCCGCGCCTGTCGAACACCGCCAGCATGTCGGACTACTGGATGCCCTCCTATCCGGGCTCGGAGGCCGCCGTGTTGCTGGCCATGGCCAAGATCATCCTCGACGAAGGCCTGTACAATCGCGATTTCCTGGAAAACTGGGTCAACTGGCAGGATTACCTCCGCGCCAAGCACCCCGGCGCCGCCATGACCTTCGAGACCTTCATCGAAAAGGTGCGCGAAGAGTACGCCGGGTTTACGCCCGAATACGCCGAACAGGAAAGCGGCGTCAAGGCCCCGATGATCGTCGAGGTGGCCCGCCTGATCGGTCAGGCCGGCACGGCCTTTGCCACCCACAACTGGCGCAGCGCCGCCAGCGGCAACCTGGGCGGTTGGGCGGTATCGCGCTGCCTGCATTTCCTGAACGTACTGACCGGCAGCGTAGGCACTCCCGGCGGCACTTCACCCAACGTGTGGAACAAGTTCAAGCCCACCTTCTTCGATAATCCGCCGGCCCAGAAGTTCTGGAACGAACTGCACTTCCCCAACGAATACCCGCTGGCCTTCTTTGAAATGAGCTTCCTGCTACCGCACTTCCTCAAGGAAAAACGGGGCCGTATGGACGTGTACTTCAGCCGGGTGTTCAATCCGGTATGGACGTACCCCGACGGATTCACCTGGATGGAGGCCTTCCTGAGCGAAGAGATGTTCGGCATGCACATCGCGCTGACGCCCACCTGGAACGAAACGGCCTACTTCGCCGACTACGTCCTGCCCATGGGCCACTCGGCCGAGCGGCACGACATCAACAGCTACGCCACGCATTCAGGCGTATGGGTCGCCTTCCGGCAGCCAGTGCTCCGCGAAGCGGCCAGAAGGGCCGGCAAGCAGGTCACCTTCACCTACGAGGTCAATCCGGGCGAGGTGTGGGAAGAAGACGAATTCTGGATCGAACTGTCGTGGCGCATCGACCCCGACGGCAGCCTGGGCATTCGCAAGCACTTCATCTCGCCCTATCGCCCCGGTGAAAAGATCACGATCGACGAGTACTACCAGTACATCTTCGAGCACACGCCCGGCCTGCCGGAAGCGGCGAAGAAGGAAGGCCTGTCCGAACTCGAATACATGCGCAAGTACGGCGCCTTCGAAGTAGAGAAGCACAGCTACCAGAAACATCTGAAAGAGCTGAGCAAGACCGACCTGAAAGATGCCGAGATCGACGACCAAAGCGGACTGATCCGCAAAGACGGCAAGGAGATCGGCGTCATGGTGAACGGCAAGGCCCATATCGGCTTCCCGACGCCCTCGCGCAAGAACGAGTTCTACTCGCAGACGATGGTCGACTGGAAATGGCCCGAGTACGCCATTCCCACCTACATCAAGAGCCACGTGCACCCCGAAAAGCTCGACAAGAGCAAGGGTGAATATGTGCTGGTGCCCACCTTCCGCCTGCCGACCCTGATCCACTCGCGTTCCGGTAATGCCAAGTGGTTGACCGAGATTTCCAACCGCAACCCGATCTGGATGCACCCCGACGACGCCAAGCGTTTCGACCTGAAAACGGGCGACCTGGTCAAGATGAACACCGACATCGGCTACTTCGTGGACAAGGTGTGGGTCACCCAGGGCATGAAACCGGGCGTGGTGGCCTGTTCGCACCACCTCGGGCGCTGGCGCCGGCCGCAAGACAAGATCGGCAACCGCTGGGCCACCAACACGGTCTCCATCGCCAACGACGGCAAAGGCGGCTGGAAGATGAATACGCTGGAGGGCATCCGGCCCTTCGAGAGCTCCGATCCCGACTCCAAGCGCATCTTCTGGAGCGACGGGGGCGTACACCAGAACATTACCCACGCCGTGCATCCCGACCCCATTAGCGGCATGCATTGCTGGCATCAGCGCGTGCGGATCGAAAAGGCCGGTCCGAACGACCGCTACGGCGATATCTTCGTCGACACGGAACGGTCGTTCGAGAACTACAAGGA
>JAGQXA010000771.1 GCA_020436865.1 Saprospiraceae bacterium
AGCGCATCGGCAACCGGCGATTCTTCGAACTCCTGAAAGAGGTATACTTCGACATTACCGAACCGATCCTCGAAAGCCTGGGGGAGATCTATCAATACGTGGGCGACGAGGTAGTCGTTACCTGGCCGGTAAAAAAGGGGGTCCAGGAGAATAATTGCCTGGCCTGCTTCTTCCGCATCGCCCGAAAAATGGAAGCGAACGGCCGGCAGTACCTGTCCAGATACGAGGTCATGCCGACCTTCAAGGCCGGGGTGCATGTGGGCCGGGCTACCGTCGGCGAGATCGGCGTCATCAAGAAAGATATCGTCTATTCCGGCGATGTGCTCAATACGACCTCGCGCATCCAGAGCCTTTGCAATGACTACCAGGCAGATCTGCTGGTCTCTTCCGACCTGCTGAGCCTTTTGCAACTCGGCTCGGAATACACAAGCAGTCCGATCGGCGAGATCAGCCTTAGGGGGAAAGAGGAAAAAGTGGGCCTGCACACGATCGCGATGCCACCAACTTACCTGCCCAACAGCAACCCATGAAGAAAGTGCTTATTCTCGGAGGCACGCAGTTCATCGGGCGAAATCTCGTCGAACGACTGCAAAGAACCGGGGCGTTCGACCTCACGCTTTTTCATCGTGGCCTTACCGGATCGGAGCTCTTCCCGGAGGTGCAAAGGATCCGGGGCGACCGAAATACCGCTGAGGTCCGGCACATCTCGAAAGAGAATTGGGACTTTGTGATCGACCTTTCCTGCTACTTTCCGGATTCGCTGCAAACAACGCTGGAATGCCTGCAAAATGCCCCGGAACGGTACCTTTTTGTTTCCACTTGTTCGGTCTATGACAATGCCGGTGCGCCGGGGATGATGCGCCCTGAAACCGCCGACATCCTCTCGTGCGCTGACGATCAGCGCAATGACCCGGGTCCCGGATCGTACGGCCGGCGGAAGGCGGCCTGTGAACGGATCCTGGAAACGAGCGGCCTCGATTACCTGATCTTTCGTCCGGCGCTGGTCTACGGGCCGTACGATCACACCGACCGGTTCTACTACTGGTTGCATCAGGTTCAGACACAAGCGACCTTGCTCCTGCCCGACGGCGGTTTTCGGGCGTTTTCGCTGACCTATGTGATGGATCTGGTCGAGCTGATCTCTCAGGGCTTGAGGCAGGAAACGGCCTTCCGCACCTTTAACGTGATCTCGCAGCCCCAAGCCTCGATCCGCCAGATCGTCGAAACTGCCCAGGAGTTGCTGGGGCGGGAAAACGCATTCCGGCAGGCCGCGCCCGCTTTTCTGCATGAACGTGGTATTCGGCCATGGCTCGACCTGCCGCTTTGGCTCGATTCCGACCTGTTCACCTACAGCAATGCACGGCTTCGATCGGAATTCCATTTTCGGCCGACCCCGCTGGCCGAAGGCATCCGAACCACCCTTGCGCATTATAGCTCCCTGCATTGGCCCGAACCGAAGTACGGCATCCCGGAAAAACAAAGACAGGCTCTACTCCTTCAATTGACCGGCAACTAGCAGAAGGGGCCCGCCTCGATTTCGATCCACACCAACACGGGAAAGGGGCGGCTGCGGCCGTCGGGCAAACGGGGCACGACCTTGCGCCGGGTGGGGATCCATGCGCCTTCCACTTCGACAAAGTCCGAACAGTAGTGTGCCGCCCGGGCCCAGGAGGCAAAAACCTCCGGGTCGTAGTCGTGGCGCCGCAGGCGCTGCCGGTCGTCGACGTAGAAGGTTTGCCGGGCGCTATGCGTAGCCAGGCCTTCCGGAAGATCCACCGCGAATTTTTGCCAGACTTCCCCCTTTTCCTCCCAGGGAACGGCAGGATGCACCCGAACTCCGGGAAGGGTCAGCAACCAGGGAAAGAGCAGATAGTTCCAAAGCGCATAGCCGGAGAAATACAGGAGGTCCAGATCGTCCCACCACAGCTGCCGGCGGAAGGACCCGAA
>JAGQXA010000772.1 GCA_020436865.1 Saprospiraceae bacterium
GTATAATCCCTGGCCACCGGCATCCTGGCCGGCACGAAGGCCGCGTTCGGCTCAGGGGGTAGGGCTTTCAACAGCCCCTTGTAAGGTTTGGTGTCGAAGCCGTAGTATCCCATTTCGGTAGCCGCCTGATAGTAGTGCGAACCGTAGGCGGCGATCTCCTCGTCGGTGTACAGCGACAAGCCCACCACCTCGTTAAAGTGGTCGATCAAAGCCTCGAGGGTTGCATCCTTGCCGGGAATAGAGGCACAGTCATGCCCCATTTGCCAGAAAGAGAAAGGGTATTCCAAAACCCCGTATTCGAAAGCTTCTTCGAGGCTCATGTAGGTAAATTGGTAGCCCGCCCCCTTGGCATACCAATGCAGAAGCGGCAGCACCTTGTCGCGATTCTTCAACAAACGCAACTGCACCTCATAGATCGCCTTCCGGCAATCGTCGGAGCCCACCTGGGCCAGGAAATCGTAGATGCGCGTATCGGCCGCAGCCAGGTTGAGCGGCGCCACATAGGGTACCGATACGCTTACATCGTCGGGATAGAAATAGCGATAGAAGATGGTCGTTTGCCCCCCTTTGCTAATGCCCGTGCTGATCCAGGGCTTTTGGTAGAGCTGTCCGAGCAGTTCCCGTATACGGTGCAGGTCGGCCGTTGCTTGTTCCAGGTTGAGATAGCGATAATCCATCGAATCGGGCAGGGAAGTCCCGAAGTAGCGATGTTCGATGTCGATCTGATTGGAATGGGTGTAGGTCGTAAGTTCGTACATCCGGTTGCTGGGCCGGTGATACCCCTCGGTCGCGAGCACCATAGGGCGGTCGAAGCCGGCATGCGTCAGATAGGCGCGCTGATAGAAGTAGCCCTTCGATGGATCGTCGTGATCAAGCGGTTGGCGGATCTGCAGCTCGTAGGCGGCCTCGAAACCGTCGGGCGTCTTGATCGGCGTGAAACGAACGTCGGCCAGGTCGAACAGGCGATTCTCCAGTTCCGTTTGCGCTGCGAGGGCCAGGAAGAAGAAGAGGCCCAGAAAGGTGAATAAGGTCTTTTTCATATCGTGGTATTTTCAGGCGGCGAGGCCGGGCGGCCCCTCGTCTTTGTTAATGTTGCGTCGCATGAGCCAGAACCGCCTCCCACACCCGGAAGAGGTTGCGGGAACAGATCTTTTCGAGGTCTTCCGCCGAGTACCCTCGCCTGAGCAGTTCATGGAGCAGGTTGGGGTACTGCGACACGTCTTTCAACCCTGTGGGTAGCGAGTCGCCGACCCCATCGTAATCGGACCCCAGGCCTACGTGATCGATGCCGGCCACGGCCACGACGTGGTCGATGTGGTCGGCCACCCGCTGGACGTCGGCGTACAATTTGGGGTTCTCTTTACGAAACTGTTCGACGATCGGTTTGGCTGCCTCGTCGCCCTGTTTCAGTCCTTTTTCCTCCAGCAGGGCGCGCAGTTCTTCGCGCTTCCGATCGTTGTAGGCCTGCACCTCGCTGTCGACGAAGAAGGTACCGAAGTTGATCATGATGACTCCGCCATTGGCGGCGAGCACCTGCAACTGATCGTCGTTCATATTGCGTTCGAGGCCGGGGGTGAACTTTCGGCAAGAGGAGTGCGAAGCGATCACCGGCACTGTCGTCACTTCCATCACCTGATAGAAGGCGCTGTCGGAAATGTGCGATACATCGACCATCACCCCTACCTGATTCATGCGCTGTACGACCGAACGGCCGAACGGGCTCAGGCCGTTCCAGGTGCGCGTGCTGTCGTAAGAAGAATCGCAGATCTGGTTGTCTTTGGAATGGGTGAGCGTTATGTAACTGATGCCCCGCTTGCGGAAGTAGTCGATGCGGTCGAGCTCATTTTCGATCGGGGCCCCGTTCTCCATGCCCATCGGCAGCGACACGATCCCCTTGCTGAAATTCGCACGTACTTCTTCGGGGCTGAAAGCGACGCGAAACTTATCCGGATGGGCCGCCGCGATCCCGTTCACCAGATCGATCAGAGAATCGGCCAGTTCTTTGGCCCCGCCGTCGACCTGATACGTGGCCGGAATGAAGATCGACATGAAGGGCGCGTCGAGCCCTCCTTTTTTTGCTCGCACAAAGTCGAAATCACCCTGGTCGGTCTCGATCGGGATGCCGATGTACTCGCGGGTCAATCGAAAATTCTGCACGGTAAGGCGGTAAGGGAGGTCGACATGCCCGTCGGTAATAATGAACTGCCGGGCCGCCTGATCGGCGAGTCGACGCAGTTGATCGTCGCTATAGTCCTTTTCCGACAGCTTCGAAAGCTTGGGAGAACAGGCCAGCAGTAGCAAGCCGGCGCAAACAGCCAGGAGGTGCTTCATCGGTCCACATTTAGGGGGATGAAGTTAGGCATTTTTACCAAAAATAGCGGTCGGAAGGCTATATAGCGGTCGGAACGCTATTGAAGCGTTCCGACCGCTATATAGCCTTCCGACGGCCCAGATCTACACCTGCACCAGCTTCCAGCGCCCTTGCCGGAACAAGACCACACAGATCACCGCCAGCATCGCTTCGCTGATCGCAATAGCCCAGTACACGCCGGCCGGACCGATCTTCAGGTTGACCGCCAGCAGATAACCCAAAGGGATCTCCAGCAGCCAGAAACAAACCAAATTGATCAGGGTCGGCGTACGCGTATCGCCGGCGCCGTTGAAAGCCTGGCCGACCACCATTCCATAGGCAAAGAAGACATAACCTGCACAGATGATCTGTAAGCAGACCACTCCGGCAGAGATCACCCCTTCTTCGCTGGTGAACAAGGATATCAATTGCTCGGCGCCCAGGAAAAAAACGACCGACACGCTGACCATAAACAGCATATTGAAGAAGGCCGATCGCCACACGGAGGCTTCCGCCCGCTCGGGCTTGCCGGCGCCCAGGTTCTGCCCGACCAGGGTCGCCGCAGCATTCGACATACCCCACGACGGCAGGATCGTAAAAATGATCAGCCGGATGGCAATCGTATAACCCGCCACGATCTCACTGCCGAATACGGCAATGATCCGCATCATGAAGATCCAGCTGGCCGATGCGATCAGGTACTGCCCGGCCCCGCCGGCCGCCACGCGTACGATGCGGCGGATGATCTCCCACTGCAGCACCAGATGCCGGCGCAACAGATGGATCACTCCGGTACCGCGCAAGAGGATGTACAGCTGAAAAAGCACCCCGGTGCCACGGCCGATACTGGTTGCCACGGCCGCCCCGGCCACGCCCATTTCCGGAAACGGGCCGATGCCGAAAATGAACAAGGGGTCGAGCACGATGTTCAGGCCATTGGCCAGCCACAAGGAGCGCATGGCCAGCGAGGCGTCTCCTGCGCCGCGGAAAATGCCGTTCAGCAGAAAGAGCAGCATGATGACCACATTGGTGCTCAGCATAATGCGGGTGTACCCGACACCCTCGGCGATCAAGGTCTCCGACCCGCCCATGAGGCGCAGGATGTCGTCGGCGAAGATAAACCCCGCTACGCCCAGCAGCAGCGAAAGGGCGACGGCGATCCAGATCGATTGCATGGCGGCCACGGAGGCTTCCTCGGGTTTGCCCTCCCCCACCCGGCGGGCCACGACCGCAGTAGCGGCAGTGCTCAGGCCAATGGCCAGCGAATACACCAGGGTGATGACCGTTTCGGTCAGCCCAACGGTAGCGACCGCATCTACGCTCACCTTCGATACGAAGTACACGTCGACCACGGCGAACAGGCTTTCCATCAGCATTTCCAACACCATCGGAATGGACAGCAGGACGATGGCCCGGTCGATGCTACCGGTCGTATAGTTCTTCTCTTCGCCGGTCAGGGCGGTCTTAAGGGTCTTCCACAGTTCGTTCATGTTCATTGATTGTCGGATGAAAAAAATAGAACAGTGGTCTTCAGTTTACCCCTTGGAAATGTTTCTGGAAATGGAATTCCGGAAGGTTTGCAGGAGATGAAACACCGGCGCCGGGCAAAAGATTCCGGGCTGCGAGAATTTTATCCGGCCGCGGCCCGCCGCAGACGATCGTTGATGGCGCGCCCGAGATCTACCTCGGGCAGCAGCTCGGCCACGATCAGGTCGAGCGGTAGCGCATCGAGCTCGCGCAGCGCGGCGAAAAGGTGACGGGCCGCTTCGGCATAATCGCCGGCAGACGACAATACCGCCTGCCGGTCGGCCGGCAGTTCCGGAAGCCTGCGGGAGAAGCTGATCACGCCCACCTGCCGGTCGCGATAGCGGGCAATCGCTTCGGCCACCTTCCCCTCTTCGGCCAGCACCAATGGCACCCGCGGCGCATAATGGCTCTTTAACATCCCCGGCGCCTGTGGGTTGGAGGTGGAATGCGCTCGTACGACCACCGGGCCGATCACTGCCTCGATCGCCTCGATCGAAACGCCGCCCTTGCGGAAAACGACGGGCCGGTCGTCTTCAAAGCCGACGATCGTCGATTCGATGCCCACCGTACAGGGTCCTCCATCGAGAATATAGGGAATGCGGTCGCCTAACTGATCGGCAACGTGCCGGGCCGTCGTCGGACTGATATAACCGAAGGGATTGGCGCTGGGCGCCGCGAGGGGAAAAGGCAACGCCTCGAGCAAGGCCCTCGTCTGCGGATGCCGGGGCAAACGCACGGCCACCAGCGACGAGCCGGAAGTGACCAGGTCGGGGATGCGCTCATTGCGGGGTAAGAGCAGGGTCAGGGGGCCCGGCATGAAGCGCCCGGCCAGGGCTTCCGCCCAGGAAGGTACGGCCTGCAGGAACTCGGCCGCCCGTTCGAGCCCGGTCGTATGTACGATCAGGGGGTCGAACTGCGGGCGGTTCTTCACCCGGAAGATCTCCGCCACCGCCCGCTCGTCATAGGCGTTGCCCGCCAGCCCGTACAC
>JAGQXA010000773.1 GCA_020436865.1 Saprospiraceae bacterium
GCCAATGCCGAAGAGATCAAGCGGGTGCTGTCGAACCTCTACCAGGGCTTGTCGGGAGAGGAACAGGCCGTCATTTCCCAACTGGAGGAAATGGCCGTTTCCCTCAATTCGGTGCGCAAATTCCACCCGGCCCTCGAGAGTCTGCACCAGCGATTGCAAGGCGCTATCTACGAATTACAGGACATGGCCGAGGAGTTCGAGCGCATCGGCGAATCGACCGAATACGACGGCGAGCGCATCGTGGAGGTGCAGCAGCGGCTCGATGTGCTGTACCGCCTGCAAAACAAACACCAGGTCAGCTCGATCGGCGAGCTACTCGAGATCCAACAACGGCTGGAAGGGCAGCTCCAGACCTATGGCGACCGTTCCGACGAGATCGATGCGATCCAGGCCAGGTTGGACGTGTTGGAGAAAAGCCTGCAGGAACGGGCTGCCGGCCTTTCCGAACGCCGGAGGGAGGTAGTGCCCGGTTTTCAGAAGAATGTACTGTCGCTGCTCGAACAACTTTCCATGGAGCATGCCCAACTGCAGATCCAGGTGCGTCCGACCAGGACGCTGACCTCTACCGGAACCGACGAGGTCGAATTCCTCTTTGCCGCCAATAAAGGCGGCCGGCTGCTGCCGATGAAAGACGTCGCCTCGGGCGGCGAGCTGTCGCGTCTGACCCTGGTCACCAAATCGTTGGTGGCCAGCGCTATCCCGCTTCCCACCCTGATCTTCGACGAGATCGATACCGGGATCTCCGGCGATGTAGCGCTGAAGATGGGCAACATCATGCGCGGACTGTCCGATCAGCATCAGGTCGTGTCGATCACCCATTCGCCCCAGGTGGCCTCGAAGGCCAATACCCATTACTTCGTTTTCAAGCAGATCAAAGACGAACGCACGGTCACCCGCGTGCGTTCGCTGAGCCAGGAAGAACGCATCCGGGCAATCGCCACGATGCTGAGCCAGAATCCGCCGAGCGATTCGGCCATTGAAAACGCCAAGGAATTATTAGGGGTAGCGTGAGGAATCGTTACCTTTGCACCGAAACTAATAACCAACCAGAACATTATGGCGAACAACCTACTAGCAGGCAAGAGAGGGGTGATCTTCGGAGCCCTCGACGAACAATCGATTGCCTGGAAGGTGGCCGAGCGCTGCGCAGAAGAAGGCGCCCGCCTGACCCTATCCAACGCGCCGGTGGCCATGCGCTTCGGCAAGATCCAGGAACTCGGCGATAAAGTGAACGCCGAGATCATTCCCGCCGACGCCACCAGCCTCGAAGACCTCGAAAATCTGTTCAGCAAGTCGATGGACGCACTGGGCGGCAAGATCGATTTCGTGCTGCACTCGATCGGCATGTCGCTCAACGTGCGCAAAGGCCGGGAATATACCGACCTGAACTACGACTTCATGCTCAAGACCTTCGATATTTCAGCCATCTCCTTCCACAAGGTCATGCAGACCCTCTGGAAAATGGATGCTATGAACGAATGGGGCTCGATCCTGGCCCTGACGTATATCGCCGCTCAGCGCACCTTCCCGAATTACAGCGAAATGGCGGAGTCAAAGGCCCTGCTCGAATCTTTCGCCCGTAGTTTCGGCTATCATTTCGGGGCGGCCAAAAAGGTGCGGGTCAACACCATTTCCCAGTCGCCGACGATGACCACCGCCGGCAGCGGCCTGAAAGGCTTTCAGGAATTCTTCGATTATGCCGACAAGATGTCGCCCCTGGGTAACGCGCCAGCGGAATCCTGCGCGGACTACTGCGTGACGATGTTCTCCGATCTTACCAAAATGATCACGATGCAGAACCTCTTCCACGACGGCGGATTCTCCAATATGGGCATGAGCCCGGCTTTCCTTTCGATCGACGAGGAGTAACCCGGCCGGACAATAGCCGTCACAAGGGGGCGCCTGCCGGAAAACGGACGGTAATGGGATATTGGTCGATGAAATCTGGCCGGGTATCCATCTGCCGTTCCTCTCCGGCGATCGGGCGCGAACAAATGCCCGTACCGGCGGTTTCTCAGACATACGAAGGGTAGCTATGCCCGACCGGAAAGAATCAATATGGTAATCTGGATCGCATTCCTGGCGCTGGTGTTCTTCTTCCTGGCTCTCGACCTCGGGGTGTTCAACAA
>JAGQXA010000774.1 GCA_020436865.1 Saprospiraceae bacterium
GTTGTTCAGTCCTTTGCGCGCGCTCCGATCTCCCGGAGTTTTTCCACTTGCCGGTTGGCTGCCTCATATCCGATCTCAAAGGCCTTTTCGAGATTCCTCATGTCGAAGGTGAATAGGCCGTCGAGTTCCGAAGGGTTGATGACCAGGTCGCAGCGATCGAACTTCTCTACCGAAGTGTGGGTGACGCTGATCTCGTAGGCCCGCTGAAACACCTTGAAGGAAGAGTCGATATCGTCGGGGCTGATCTTCGAGAGGAAATTGACGTGTACGCCCAGGATCTTCCCGCAGCAGTCGTGCAGCGGTTCGACGGGAAAGTTGTTGACGATGCCGCCGTCGGAGTATAGGGTCCCGTCGATCTCGACCGGCGAGAAAACGACGGGGAAGGCGGCCGAGGCAAGCACGGACTTGACCAGGGGCCCCGAGTCGAAGGTCCGGCCGCAGGCTTGCACCAGGTCGGTGGCTACGACAAACAATTTTTTTGAAAGCGCCTCGAACGTGTCTTCCTCCGGCAGTTTTTCCCGAAACACCTCTTCGAACTTGTCGGTATCGAGCCAGCCCGGCTTCTTCCAGGCGTAGTTCGAAAACTTGAAGATCTCCGTAGATTCGAAGAAATCGAGCATTTCGTCGGCCGACAGGCCGGCGGCATAGAGAGCGCCGACCAGCGCCCCCGCACTGGTGCCGGCGATCGCGTCGGGGTGCAGACCGTTCTCTTCGAGCACTTTCAGTACTCCGATGTGCGCCATCCCCCGGATGCCGCCTCCCGATAGAACCAAACCAAGTTGGTATTGCATAGGCCTTGTGCGTTTGCAGATCCAAAGATACGAAAGATCACAGGGCGAGAAAATCACCGGCATCTGTTGGATGTCATGATCAATCTTCTTAAGTTTATAGGATTCGCAAACGTTCCGCCTATAATCCTTCGTTCCATGACCTTCCCTGAAGTTGAGAACAAAGTGCGTTCCTACGTAGAAAACAACCAGTTTGAAGAGGCCATCGGTCTGATCAAGAGCCATGTAAACGACGACGAATCTCGCAATGAGCTCTCCATACTGAGCGGGCAGCTCGAAGAGACCCGCAGGTTGGCGAGGCAACGAGGGTCGGGCGACGAAGAGGTGGGCAGGCGATTCAACCAGCTTCGCCAAAGCATTCTCGAACTCGTCAGCGCTCTGAAGAAGCGCGACGAGCAGCAGCGATCGGAAAGTAAAGCGGCACAGGCGCTGGAGTTGCAGGAGATCCTGAACGAGATCGCCAATATTTCGAAGATGGTCAAAGGGGGCAATCTGGACGAAGTTTCAGTCGACCTGCTCCAGAAATACACCCAACTGCGGCAACTTGCCGAGAAACTCCGCACCAATGCCTCGCAAGAGGAAGCCCAGGATCCTCACTTCGGCCTCTACAGCATCCCGGCCAAGAACAAGTTCGTCGATCGCCCCGAAGAGCGAAAAAGCATCGAAGACCCGTTGCGCTCCACCGAAGAATTCATCCGCATCATCGTGGTCAGGGGCATGGCCGGAACCGGGAAAACCGCCATCGCGGCCGAAGCGGCCCGATCCGTTCAAAGCCATTTCCGGCGCGTGATCTGGGCCTCGGCAAACGACGCCCCGATCGCCCTGGAGGACTTGCTCGACATCGTTCTGCGTTCGCTCAACTATCGATCGGACCGCCTCTCGCTGGAAGAAAAAAAGAACAAAGTGGCCGAGCTGTTCCGCAAAGCCCCTTACCTCCTCGTGGTAGACTCCTTCGAGCGGATGCGCGATAAGGAAGTCGACAAGTTCCTGGCCGAGCATCTCTTCTTCCCCAGCAAAGTGCTCATCACCACCCGCCATATGTGGCCTCACGAAGCGCATGTCATCACCCTGACGGGGCTCAATCAAGGACAAACGCGGCAAATGTTGGAAGACATCGGCAGAAGTCAGGGCGTAAACCAATCCTTCTCCGGTCAAGATATCCACCTGATCCACAGTGCTACCGCGGGCAATCCCTATGCGGTGCGCCTCATCATCGGGCAACTGTCGAAGAAGATCCCGCTAAAGAACACCCTGGAGAGTCTTCAGGATTTTTCCGGCTATTCCGAGGGCCACATCGGCGAAAACCCGCAAGCCTCGGAACTCCTGGCTGAGAAACTGTTCGGCAATTCCTGGAGCTTGCTCAGCAAAAACGCCCAGAATATCCTGATGAGCGTTACCTTCTTCGCGGCGCCGGCCTCCGAAGAGGCCATTCAGAAGATCACCAAGATCGACAAACAGGATTTCTTTCGCGAACGCGATACGCTGATCGATATGTCCCTCTTCCAGCCGAACCGCGACCGGCTCGGCGGCGACGAATTGCGCTTTTCCCTGCACCCCCTGACGCGGGCCTTTGCCAATGCTCAATTGAATCGCGACGAACCCCTCAAGCAGTACCTCTACTCGCGCGCAGTCGACTTCTTCATCAAGCTTGCCGAAGAACTGGGCCGCCCGGGGCAGGAGGCCAACTATAACCGGCTCGAGCAGGATCTACCCAATTGCCTTGCCGCTTTCGAATACTGCCGCAACCACCGGGAACTCGACAGCACTTCCCGCATGGTTAGCAGCCTCAACCACTTCCTGTTCGAACGGGGCTTCTGGAATACCCGGGTGCAGATCTGCGAGGCCGCCTACGACCTCCAACAGAACGCCTCTTTCCAACACCCGGAAGAGGCTTGGCGACAAGCCTTCGAAGACGGTTGGGTACGTTGCCGGCAAAACGACTACGACGTCGCCCGAACCTGGCTCAATAAAGCCCAGGATATTCTGGATCAAATGGGGCCCAGGAAGAAATTCCGCCTGTTCTATTCGGCAAAACTCTCCCAATTGGAAGCCCTGATCACGCATGGAGAGGCCGTGGCAGCCTACAAGAATCAGCAGGGACCGCCCAACCAGGAGAAGGTGGAAGCGTATTTCAATAGCGCCGACGACCTGCACAATAAGGCCCGGGAACTTCTCCAACAGTACATCCGGGAAACCGGCGACAAATGGCTTTTCGAAGAACCGGAGTACGCCATCGCCATCGTCGACTCCAACCAGGGCGATCTCTTCGTCGACCGCGGGCATTGGAAAGGCTTCCTGGGAGATAAAAAGGAAAGCCTTTCACAATTCAAGATCGCCCGGAAGCTCTACTCGCAGGTGCTCGACAACGCTCGCAAAAGCAATTGGGAAAACAAGAACGCCATGATCTCCTTTAGCGCCGCCAACCTGGGGCACGTCGAGATCTGGCTGGAAGAAACGCCTCCGGAAATGATCCGCCAACACTTCGACGAGGCTCATAGCATCGCCACGCACATCCGCCGAACTCATACCATCGCCTGGTGTCATCGCGGCTATGGGCTGCTCGAGCAACGCCTCGCACAAAATGAGGAAACCCCGATGGCTCAACGACGCGAAAAACTCGAAAGCGCCCGCCGATGGCTGAACAGCGCCCTGGAGAATTTCGAGAGCATCGGTCGCCGCGAGCGCGTGGAAGAAACGAAAGAAGCGCTTCAGGA
>JAGQXA010000139.1 GCA_020436865.1 Saprospiraceae bacterium
AATCCATTCCCATCGAATGCAAATCCCAAAGGAATATTGTAAATTGAAGGCGGAACCCCTCTTTTCACCTCTCAAATCCAGGCCTGCATGCGAACCAGCCGAACCATCCTCCTCGGTCTAATGCTGACGATCAGCCTCCCTGCCCTCCGGTCGCAGGTGCTCTACGTGCGCCAGGGGGCTACCGGCCTCCAGAACGGAAGCAGCTGGGAGCACGCCTTTGCCGACCTGCAGGAAGCCTTGTTTGCCGCTCTGCCCGGCGACGAGATCTGGGTGGCCGCCGGCCTATACCGGCCGGGGGCGGCGGGCGACGATCCGGAGGCGACCTTTTTCTCCCTGATCGACGGCGTTGCCCTGTTGGGCGGGTTTGCCGGCCATGAAACACAACCCGAAGAACGCAGCTGGCAGCTGCACCCGACCATTCTGAGCGGCGACCTGCTGGGCGACGACCAGCCCGGCGATTTTTACAATTTTCGCAGCGACAATTGTTGGCGCGTCGTCCAGGCCTCGGAGGAAGTCGGCCCGAACAGCCTGATCGACGGCTTCTTCATCGAAGGCGGACATAGCGAATCCAAATTCGGCGGCGGCCTCTTTTGCCTGGGCCGGCCGACCATCAAACGTTGCCACTTCCGGCAAAACCACGCCCTGACCGGCGGCGGACTGGCACTGAAAGACCTCCAGGGGATGCTCGTAGAGGATTGCCGCTTTACCCACAACCGCGCCCTGCGCACCGGCGGCGGCCTGCTGCTGACGTATTGCAGCGAGGTGGAGATCCGCAACTGCGAATTCACCGACAACCAGGCCAACTGGGGCGGCGGGATCGACGCCTACAGTTCGAGCTATACCCTCTCTTCCTCCCGCTTCCTCCACAACACGGCCATGCCCGGCGGCGGATTCGAGCCCGACGGTGGCGCGATCGCCAATCGCGAGTACGAGGCCGAACCGCAATTCGTGCGCATCCTCGATTGTCATTTCGAGAACAATCAGGCCGCCGATTTCGGGGGCGCCATCATCAACGTCTGGACGCACTTCGAGATCGACGGTTGCACCTTCGTCAACAACCAGGCCCTGCAACGGGGCGGCGGCGCCATCGCTGGCGGATACAATACCGGAACCATCGAGTATAGCGTGTTCGCCGGAAACACGGCCGCCTTCGGCGGGGCGATCAGCCTGAGCGAGGGCGACTACGAAGTGTCGACCTCCTTGTTCCACCACAACCGCGGGGAACTGTTCGGCGGCGTATTTTTCTTCAACGAAACCAACCTCCGGCTAACCAACCTCACCGTCGCCGACAACGACGCTCCTCAGGGATACGGCCTCTTCCACGGGGGCGACAAACCGTCGACCCTCACCGTCCAAAACACCTTGTGGCACAATCCCGGCGGATCCGATTTTGCCGGCCAACTGCCGGCGGTCGAGATCGCCTCCCTCGGAGGTAACCTGTGCAGCGACGATTCCGGCGAAAACCTCTTCCAACATCCGAAAGACCTCCATCGCACCGATCCGCTCCTCACCTCCGACCAGCAGTATCGGCTGTCGAGTACGAGCCCTTGCGTCAACGCCGGCGTGCCGCTTTCGAGTACGCCTTTACTCGACCTCGACGGCAATCTGCGCGTGCAGGGCGAACAGATCGACATCGGCGCTTTCGAGTCGCCCTTCTTCACGGGAGTCCAGGAAGCTGCGGCCGGCGAATACGCGGCCGGATGGCTGGTATACCCAAACCCGACCGCCCAGGAACTGACGGTCGAACTCGACGATCGCTGGGAAGGCGATCTGCTGATCGGTCTGTACGACCTCAGCGGCCGCGCCCTTCTGCGCTTCCCTCTGGAAAAAACGGAGAACGTTGCCAGCTACACGCTCGACCTGGGCCGCTTCCCCCCCGGTCATTACCTTGTGCAGCTTTCCGACGGACGCAATGCGATCGGCCAGCTGGTTCAGAAGCGCTGACCCGCCGGCTACTCCTCTTCGTAAATGGTGAGTTCCTGATACCCCGTATCGAGATCGACCTCCCGCACGAAGCGCACGCCCTGCAACTCGCCGATCACCACCTCCGCGGTGGTGTGCACCAGGCAACCTTCGAGCAAATGGCCGCCCACGAGCCCTCCATCGGCGTCGGACAACGCCATGTGCAGATGGACGCCGGCTGCGGAAACAGTGCCCTCCAGCGATACGATCTCGAATTTCTCGCGCAGCAAGGTCCCTTCCAACTGATCGGCAAAACGCAGATGCGCCCGCCGCAAACTGCCGACGCAGGTAAGGATGATGCCGGCCTCCACCTTTCGTTCGAGGGCCACCTGAATGATGCCGGCCTTGAGATCGTCGCCCGGCCGCAGGCGAAAAGCGTGGGTTTTCATAGGGAAGGGATTTTACCGGCTCAGGTGCGCAGGTCGACCGGAGCGGGCAGAAAGCGGCGATAGTCGCGGATCTTGGCTTCGAGCCGGTCTTTGAGGAACGGATGGCAATGCCCCAGTTCCCGGGCGATCAATTGGGCCTGCTCCAGGTAAAAGGTACGTTTGGCGCCCGGCCAATGCGGCGGAGGCTCCTGCAGATTCGTGATGCGATCGGCCAACTTGACGATGCCTACCTCGATCGACTGCCGCTTGATGCGCAGCACCGAGTCGACCAGCTGTTCCTTCTTCGGGAGGGAGGTATCTTTGGTGAGCGCAAGGACGCCGAGCATGACTTCCTCTCCAAAACCGGCCTCCAGTTCCTGCTCGGTCACGGAAGTATCTTCCAGCACATCGTGCAACAAGGCGCACTGCAAGGCATAGACCGGCCTTTCGAGCGGCACGGCCTGATGGGCCAGGAGCACCTCCATGGCCACATTGCTCAGGTGAACGATGTAGGAATAACTCTTTCCCGGCACCCGCTGGCTGCCATGGGCGCGGGCGGCAAAGTCGATCGCTTGTTGGTAGACGTCCTGCAACTGGCTCATGTCGTCAACGAATATCTGACATCTCTTCCCCAAAGTCAAACCTTTTTTCGGGTAGGCGGCTAATTTCCGGCCATTTTCTTAGCGCGCACCGGATCTTCATACCTTCCGCCGCAGGAAATTGAACGCGAACACGGCCACCAAAGAGATGATCAGCCACTTCAGGTTGTAGAAATAGACGAAATAGAGGAATGCCACCAGGGCCAGCAGGGTCAGCCACAGGAATACGGAGCGCGATCTCTTCTTGCGGCCGGGATCGGGCTCACCGCAATGCGGACAGATGGTGGCGCGCGGAGAGATCTGGGTACGGCAGTTGATGCAGCGGGTCATGTCGTTCCGGGATTTGAAGGTGTCGAAATTGAGCGATTCGTCGCCAAGATACGGACTTCCATTCCAATTGCACCGCCTCAGGCCGATCCGGCCACGGGCACATGCGGCGGCAAGCGGGTGTCTTCGCGCGACAAAAGGGCATAATGCGCCGTTCGGGGCAGATCGTCGACCGCCTGCACGATGCGTTCGGGCGGGTCGGCCATCTTGCGGGTTTGCAGATCGATCCAGACCCACAGCACCTCGCTATAGGCGGCCAGCGTGCCGTCGGCCCTGAGCAGAGAATGGGCGAACCGCACAAACCGGTAATCGGGCGTTCTGCCCGCCAATTCGACGTTCACACTCACCTGCTCGTCGTAGTGGAGTTCGCGCAGGTAGTGCCATTCTTCTCGCAGAAGTACGGGCGCCAGATGAACCTCGGCCATCCACTGCTGGCTAGCGCCGTGGTCGCTCATGAATCCGATGCGGGTATCGTTGGCCATGTTGGCGTAGGCGGAGTTGGCGGCATGGCGGTTGGCGTCGAGATCGTTCCAGCGAAGGCGAAAAGTGCGGAGGTATGGTTTCATGGCGGCAAATTCTGATAGACCGCCAAAATCGGGAAAAAAGTAGAGAACCCGCCGGAAAGGAGTCTTTTCCTGGAATCTTCCGGAAGATCCGGACCAACTCATAGCTGGCCGCGCATGAGGTGTAAACCGATCCTGGCCAGTTCCGGCCATTTGTCCTGATACCTCCGGTCGACCACCAGCCAGTCGCGCAAGGGGGGCTTGGTCTTGAACGGGCTCAGCACGCGATATTCGTCGATGCCAAGTTGCTCGAGTATGCCCGGGTCGCCCAGCTTGAAGGTCATGCTGTCGCCTTGCCGGAAGGCAAATACCTTGTTGCGGAACTTCAAGCCTGGAGCGCGCATCATTCTGCCGACGGTCACGCCGTCCTGGCGGGTCAGATCGGCAACGATGGAAGCAAAAACCTGATCGGAAGTAGACATCGGAAAAGGGCGTTGTGATTCTTGAGGAAATAGGAGTCAAAATTACAACGTCCCTTTCCGCATCTTGTTTAGAGTTCGAAGACCAGGCCGGTGCGCAGTCCGCCTTCCCGGTAGTACCAGTTCGGGTAGTCGTTCTTAAAATTGACGGAGCTGCGGAAATTGGCTTCGAGCAGCACCGCCCAACGCCCCGCAAGCTGCCAGCGGCCGCCCAGCCCCAGGGCATATCCACCCAGGCTAAGGCCTTCCCAATCGGCCCAACCCCAGCTTAGTTCTCCGGCAAGGTAGGGCGTGAGCACGGCTTCCGGCCAAGGCTCCCAACGCAATTGGAGGGGAATTTCCCAGAAATCGGCTTGCAGGGCCGTGGGTTCAAGAGGGAGCTTTCCGCAGAGCGCACAATAGCAAATGCCTTCGTCCTCCCGGTGAAAATACCGCAAGCCCGCAGATAGGAAAAAGCGATCGCGCCAGACGATCCCGCCGGCCAGCTCGGCTCCGCGGTTAAGCGGAAGCGCATACTCTTCGCCCAGGTATTCGACATTGGTTTCACCCAGAAAGAACCCGGTGTATTCCGACGACTCGATCTTCCCCTCTTTTACGGGCGCGCTCAGCAGCGCGGCCGGCGACAGGAAGAAGCGGAGCGACGATTGCGCAACGGCCTGCGTAGCGCTGAAAAGGACCATAAAGCCCAGCACCAATTTGCTTGTTTTCATCTTGCAGCGGTTTTTTTCGATAAGACCACTGCCCGATAAGCCGGCGTTGGGTGAGATCAATTCATTCCCGGAAAATGATCCACGACTTGCACCTTCAGGTCGGGAAAGCTTTCGACGATCTGCACCTTGAAGTCGGGAAAACTTTCGACCACCTCCCATTCTCCGCAATCGTCGGCGAAAGCCGACACGAACTTGACCTTGAGATCGGGGAAGGAGTTGACGTACTGGATCTTCAGATCGGGAAAAGAGGTGACGAACTGCACTTTGCCGTAGAGGCGGATGCCGTTGTATTCACAATCGCCTGTCAGGGCGGCAACCGGCCGGTCGCTCCGAAAGGAGCAAAGCGCTACGCCGGCCAGAAGGAGGAAAAGAAGCGTTTTCATGGTATGGAGGTTATCGGTTCCTCCGAAAGCTAAGGATTTTTTCAGAAACAGCCGGAACCTTCTTATCGTGCGACCTTCTTCATCACCTGTTCGATCTCGGGCAGCACGGTGGCGTCTTCGATCGTCGAAGGGAAATTAAAGGGCTTGTCGTCGGCGATCGCACGCATGATCTTGCGCAGGATCTTTCCGGAGCGCGTCTTGGGCAAGCGTTTGACCACGATGGCCCGCTTGAAGGCGGCCACCGGCCCTACCTCTTTGCGCACCATTTGAATGAGTTCCTGCTCGAGCGCTTCCTCCGTCAGATCAAAGCCGTCCTTCAGCACGACGAAACCGAGGGGGATCTGCCCTTTCATCTGATCGTCCACCCCGATCACAGCGCATTCGGCTACGGCCGGGTGGGCGGCGATGACCTCTTCCATTGCGGCGGTCGACAAGCGGTGGCCCGCCACGTTAATGATATCGTCCATGCGGCCGGTGATGAAAATGTAGCCGTCGTCGTCGCGATAGGCGCCGTCGCCTGAAAAATAGTAGCCAGGAAACAGCCGCAGGTAGGAACCGACAAAGCGGTCGGTATCCTGCCAAAGGTTCGGCAAGGTACCCGGCGGCAGCGGATAGCGAATGATAAGTGCGCCTTCTTCGTTGGGCCCCAACTCCTGTCCCTTTTCGTTCACGACGCGGCAGTCGTAGCCGCAAACGGGCTTGGCGGCCGAGCCGGGTTTCACCGGAAGCAATTCTACGCCGGCCATGTTGGCGATCATGGGCCAGCCCGATTCGGTTTGCCACCAGTGGTCGATCACCGGAATGCCCAGTTTTTCTTCGAGCCAGTGGAGGGTCGATACGTCGCAGCGCTCGCCGGCCAGGAAGAGGTACCGCAAAGACGACAGGTCGCGCCCTGCTTTCAGCTTGGCGCCGGGGTCTTCCTTGACGATGGCCCGGAAGGCCGTCGGGGCCGTGAAGAACACGTTGACGCCGTGCTCTTCGATCACGCGCCAGAAGGTGCCGGCATCCGGCGTTTTGATCGGCTTGCCCTCAAAGAGGATGGTGGTACAGCCGTGCAGGAGCGGGGCATACACGATGTAGGAATGCCCGACCACCCACCCGACGTCGGAGGCCGCCCAGTACACTTCGCCGGGCTCGATGCCGTAGATGTGCTGCATGCTGAACTTCATCGCGACGGCATGGCCGCCGTTGTCGCGCACAACGCCCTTGGGTTTACCCGTAGTACCCGAGGTATAGATGATGTACAACGGGTCGGTGGCATCGAGTTCGACGTAACTTGCCGGGGCGGTTGTTTCCCGCAGGGCCATCCAGTCGAGGTCGCGGCCGTCCTGCATATCGGCCTGCACGAAATCACGCTGAAAGACCACCACTTTCTCCACCGGATGTTTGGCTTCCCGCAGGGCCTGGTCGACCAGGGGTTTGTACGGGATGATCTTGCTGATCTCCATGCCGCCGGAGGCGGTCAGCAGCACCTTCGGCTGGGCATCGTCGATGCGGATGGCCAACTCTCGGGCCGCAAAGCCCCCGAACACGACGGAATGGATGGCGCCGATGCGGGCGCAGGCCAGCATGGCAAAGACCGTTTCCGGGATCATGGGCATGTAAATGATCACCCGGTCGCCTTTCTCCACTCCCAACGAACGCAACATGCCGGCCACCAGGGCCACCTCGTCGCGCAACTGGCGATAGGTATAGCTCCGCCGGCTATTCGTAACCGGCGAATCGTAGATGAGAGCCGGCTGCTCGCCCCGGCCGTTCTCGACGTGGTAGTCGAGCGCCAGATAGCTGGTGTTGAGCTTGCCGCCGCGGTACCAGCGATAGAGGTCGTTCTCGTCTTTGGAAAGAATGGTTTCCGGGAAGGAAAACCAAGAGATCTGTTCGGCCTGGGCTTTCCAAAAACCTTCGGGATCCTGGATGCTCTGCCGGTAGAGGTCGTGATAAGGGCTCATGGCATTGGATTTTTCTGGCCTCAATTTACAGGAACCGTTCGAAATGCCGGGTGACCCCAATCAGCCTTTCAGGATGATTTTTGTCATTTGCCGCCTGTATGCCGCCGAAAGGTCTCTTCGTAATCGCGGCTTTCGGTGCGCATCCAACGGTCCCAGAAGGTGAAGTACAGTCCGAAGTTGACGCGAAACAGCTTGTGATGCTGATCGTGATGCGTAGCCCCGATGATCCACTTGCCGAGCCAGTGGCGCTCGGCGCCGGCCGGGAAGACCTCCACTCCGGCATGGTTGATGGTACCCGACAAGGTCATGATCAGCAGATAGACGAACAGCACGATCAGGTGCATCGGCAAGAACAGGATCAGGGCCGGCACAAACACGGCCTGCAGGGTCGACTCGACCGGATGGAAGGAGAAAGAGGTCAGCGAAGACGTCCGGATGCTGTCGTGATGCCATTTGTGAATGCGCCGGTACACCCGGGGGCGATGCATCCAACGGTGCAGCCAGTAGTAGTAGGTATCCTGCAGGAATAGCGCCAGCAGCAAGCTCAACGGATGGTACCACCAGGCATGAGCCGACCAGTCGAGGTAAATACGCGTCCACCCGCGCTGCCAGGCGATCACCAGGAGGGTGCCCGATAGCGCAAAGACCAAAGAGGCCAGCAGCGAACGCCAAACCTCGCGCCGCAGTTGCTGCTTCGGCCAGGAGGGCCCGTTGAGGATACGCCTCGAAAAGCGCGGGCCGAGCCAACGGTAAAAGAGGTAGTGATAAAAGCCGGAAAACAACAGGTACCGCAGGAAGACCACCGTGAAGACGATGGCGGTCAGCAACAGAAAATAAGGCGGTTCACTAAAGGGCGTGGCCAAGAAAGAATCCATAACGGGCCTAACAGCGATCAGCCCGTTTGGTTCAGCGTGCACAGTGCACACAGTAGGCGCTGTGCGGCACCAGCAGGATGCGTTTCACCGGGATCGGTTGCTTGCAGCGCGCACAGAGTCCGAATCCGGGTTCGCCGACCTTCGGCAACATGGCGCGCAAACCGCTCAGCTTGCTGCGCGCTTCCCGCAAAGCCGCCTCCGAAACGCTCTTGTTGTGAATGGCGTCCATGCGCGACACCCGGCCGATGGCATTCTCGGGGCCGATCGGCTTCGACAACTCTTCGTAGTCGGCCACCGCTTGTTCGGTCTTGTGGATCTCGGCTTCGATCAGGCGCCGGATCTCTTCGCGTTGTTCATCATTCATGGCTATTCCTTTTCCAGATCCAAACCAGCACATGCAGGGCGCCGGCCACAAAAATAAAGGGAAAGACCAGGCCGACCAGTACCTGTCCTTCTGCGACGGCAAAGACCAGATAGCCCGCGATCATCAGCAGACCGCCCACCAGTTCCCAGCGATACTCCTGAAAGATCCCCGTGATCATCAGCAACAAACCCACCAGTTCGAGCGTCTCCGTCCAGCTAAATTTCAACAACTCCGGCAGTCCGGACGACAGCATATTGGCTACAAGCAGCAATACGAACAGCAGTCCGATCAGGCGGGCGATCCATTTCAGGGCAGGCAGTAGGGTTTTCATGGCAAGCGTTTGGTCAAGTGATCCGGGACGCCGAACGAGCGTCGAGGGCGAAAGGCCGGATAGGTCTTTCAAAACATCCGGCCCGGCTTCGAACAGGTGAAATTAAGGATTTCTCCTTACGGATCAAGGGTCGCGGGCCAGATAGATCGACAGGGGAATAGCGGCCGTTCCGCCGATCGCCAGCGCAAGGGCGAACGGCAACATGTCGGTGGTGAACAGCCCGGCGCGCACCCATTCCCGCAGAGCGCCGGCCGCCAGAGGGATAAAGAGCAATGCGCCGGTCAGCACGCCCGGATTGTAGCGCCTCAACCCGAGGGCAAGCGCCAGATGCAGGCAGCCATTGAGGAAACTGATCCCCAGCAGTCCGGCAAGCAGCGGCAACGCCTGCTCGCCGCCGAAAGCGCCAAGCAGATAGGCCGACCAGGCGATGGGGACGTTGACCAGCAGAATAGCCCGCCCGGAAAGCCGGACGGACAGCGGGCCTTGCGGGCGATAGATGTGCTCGTTGAAAAATTTCTGAAACCCTCCCGGCCACACATATTCCTCGAACTGATGGAACCACAGGGCGGCCAGGTTGAGCCAGCCCACCTTCGCAGGGTCGAGCAGCGGCCCGGGCTCCAGCCCGAGCTGCCAGACCAGCACGCCCGCTCCTCCAAACGCACCTATCCAGGGCCAGATATGGGAAGGAGTGGACGGTTTCATGGCTCCCCTGTATTTTCTTCCTCCGGCGGCTCGTAGCGCCACAGGCAGGGCCGGCCGGTCGGATCGACGGCAATGAAAAGCACTCCGCGCCCAAAGGCCGTGATGCGGATGGGGTCGCCCGAGAGTGTACCCGGCACGAGATCGGCAATGAGCTCGGCGCCGGAAGCCGTGCGGTCGGAAGCCCATAGCTCGCGCCCGCGCCGGCCGTCGTCGGCCGAGAAGTACAAGCGCCCGTCCGACAGCCGATGTTGCTGCGGAGCCGACGAAGCCTCGCCCGGATTCAGGTCGGCCAGCAGGCGGGTGCCCGCTATTGTGCCGTCGGTCACCCAAAGTTCTTCCCCGTGCTGCCCGTCGTCGGCAGTGAAAAACAAACGGGTCTCGGTGGCGTGCATTCCGCCGGGAAAACTACCGGCAGGTCCCGGCCGCAGATCGGTCAACTGAAAGGTGCCTTCGCCGGTGCCGTCGCTGCGCCACAATTCCCAACCGGCTTCCGGCGAGTACCCGCAGAAGAGCAGCAACTCGCCGAGCATGGCCCGACGTTCCTGCCCCTGGAAGATCCCCGAACCCGACAGTTGCTTGACCATCCGGGTACCGGAGGCGGTACCGTCGGTCACCCATAACTGGCCCGAAACTCCGGGCGGATGCAGGAAAAAGAAGGCCCGGTCGCCGGCCGGCGTGAAGTTATCGATCTGTGCCGGGCAGGAGCCGGGACACAGGTCTTTCAAGACCATCGTACCCTGCCGCGTGCCGTCGGTGACCCAGGGCTCGAGCCCAAAGCGGGGATGCTGGGCGAGAAAGATCAGCCGGTTGCCGGCCGGTCCCAGGATGGAGCGGCATCCGCCTTCGGCGCCGGGCATCGTTTCCTGGATCAGCCAGGCCTTCAAACGGCCGCCGTCGGATTTCCAGAGTTCCGGACCGGTATCGGGCGCAGAACCGATAAAATAGGCTTCCCGGCGAAAGGCGGTCAGGAATTGCGGAGGCCGGCCAAATTCGGCCAGGGGCTGCGTACCTTCGGTCGTGCCGTCGGAGGTCCAAAGAGCGGCGCCCACCGCGTGCTCGGAAAGTCCGAAAAACCACTGCCCGTCCACGACCAGCAAGCGGTGGAGCGGCGGCGTCGAGCTTGCAAACCGGCGCAACTCGCGGGTTCCTGCGGGCGTGCCGTCGGTGCGCCACAAGGTCAGCGTACTGTCGCGGCCGCCAAAGAAGAACAACGCCAGGCCCTCCCCTACTTCGAGGTTAACGGAAAAGGCCAGTTCATTGGCCGGCGGAAACTGTTGCAAAAGGGTCTGGGTCGACGCCGTCAGGGGCAGCGCGAAAACGATATAGAGGACCCACGTTCGGAAAGTAGAACGAACTTGCATCGGGCGTGCTTTTGGCCTTATAAGATAGCCGGATTCCACGTGATTATCAAGCCCCCTGAAAGGAAAAGCGAGAGGTGTTCGCAAGGGGATCACGGATTCATTTTCGCGTAGATCAGGCCGGCCAGCGTAGCCTGGGCAAGACCGTAGATGAACCAGGTCACCACCATGCTCAGCGACACGTTGATGGCGCTGAAAGTGATCCACATAGCCGGCAAGGTCGCGACCACGCCGTACACGATCCCCAGTTCGAAGCCCCGCACGACGAAGGAGCCTTTGAACATCTCCTTGAAGCGCTCCCAGAACCAGGCCAGCGCAAAGCTCAGCACAAAGGGATGAATGAAGTACAGGAGGGTCCGATCCTCGCCGGGGTAGAAGATCGGGTTGTAGAATTCTTCCACCAACTTGGGGAAGAACTGGATCGACAGGTACAGGCCCGCATAGCTGATGATCAGCAAGACGACCCCCGCTACCAGTCCGGGAAATACGATCTTTTTCATAGACAGGAGGTTTTGGTGAGATAATGGAAAGCGTCAATAAATATACCAATTTCGCCGCGATCCGCCCTGCACAATGTGTAGGATGGAAAGGGGAGGTCGGGCAATTTCCCTATTTTACCAGCCGTAAAGGGTGTCAAAAATCAGGCCTTGCACAGGCAAAAATCATTGGACCGGGCGCCCCATTACTTTACCTTCCGAAAAATTGTAAGGAGATGATCTCACACATCGAGCATATCGGCATCGCGGTGGAAAACCTCACCGAGGCCATCGCTTACTACGAGAACGTACTTGGACTGAAGTGTTATGCCATCGAGGAAATCGCCGACCAGAAGGTCAGAACGGCCTTCTTTCAGGTCGGCCAAACCAAGGTCGAACTGCTCGAAACGACCGACCCCGACGGGCCGGTCGGGAAGTTCATCGAAAAACGCGGCCCCGGCCTGCACCACCTGGCTTTTGCCGTCGACGACGTCAACCGCTCGTTGCAGGAAGTGGCGGATAAGGGCGTGCGACTGATCGATCAGCAGGCCCGCCCGGGCGCGGAAGGACTGCAGATCGGATTTCTCCACCCGAAATCGACCCTCGGCGCCCTTACGGAACTCTGCGGAAAAAAATGAGCCCACAGGCTCGACCTGACGCATGGACATACAAGAAAAAGTCCGCCAACTCGTGGTCCAACGTGAACGGGCGCGACTCGGCGGCGGCGAAAAACGGATCGCCTCCCAACACCGCAAAGGTAAACTCACCGCGCGCGAGCGCATCGACCTCCTGCTCGACGACGGCAGCTTCGAAGAATACGACATGTTCGTGACCCACCGCTGCCACGACTTCGGACTCGAACAGGAGCAGTACCTCGGCGATGGCGTCGTCACCGGGCGCGGCACGATCGACGGAAGGGTCGTGTATGTGTTCGCGCAAGACTTCACCGTTTTCGGCGGATCGCTCTCCGAAACCTACGCCCAGAAGATCTGCAAGATCATGGATCAGGCCCTCAAGGTAGGGGCGCCCATCATCGGCCTCAACGACAGCGGCGGCGCCCGCATCCAGGAGGGCGTACGCAGCCTGGCCGGCTATGCCGAGATCTTCTACCGCAACATCGCCGCTTCCGGCGTGGTGCCTCAGATATCGGGCGTATTCGGCCCCTGCGCCGGCGGGGCCGTCTACTCGCCGGCCCTGACCGACTTCGTCGTCATGACCGAAAAGACGAGCTATATGTTCGTGACCGGCCCCAAGGTGACCCAGACCGTCACCGGCGAAGAGATCACGACCGAAGACCTGGGCGGAGCCGAGGTGCATACGAGCAAGTCGGGCGTCGCGCACTTTCGGGCCGCCGGCGAAGAAGAGGGCATCCTGCTGATCCGCAAGCTGCTGGAATATCTGCCCCAGAACAACCTCGAAGACCCCATCGCCACCGAATGCAAAGACCCGATCGACCGCGTCGACGACGAGCTCAACGAGCTCGTGCCGACCGATCCGAACAAGCCCTACGACGTGAAGGACATCATTTTTCGCCTGGTCGATCAGGAGGAATTCCTCGAACTGCAACGCCATTGGGCCAAGAACATCGTGGTGGGTTTCGCCAAGTTCGGCGGCATGCCCTGCGGCATCGTGGCCAACCAGCCCAGCTTCCTGGCCGGCACGCTCGACATCAACGCCTCCCGCAAGGCCGCGCGTTTCGTGCGCTTTTGTGATGCCTTCAACATCCCCATTCTGACGCTGGTCGACGTGCCGGGCTTCCTGCCCGGCAGTTTCCAGGAATACTCGGGCATCATCAGCCACGGCGCCAAGCTCCTGTACGCCTATGGCGAAGCCACCGTGCCGAAGATCACCATCACCCTGCGCAAGGCCTACGGAGGCGCGCACGACGTGATGGGTTCCAAACAATTGCGGGCCGACATCAACTACGCCTGGCCCACGGCCGAGATCGCCGTCATGGGCGCGCAGGGCGCCATCGAGATCCTCGAGGCCAAAACGCTGGCCTCCGTCGAAGACCCGGCCGAGCGCGAGCAACTGCGACAGACCAAAAAGGAAGAGTACCGCGAGAAGTTCGCCAACCCTTACGAGGCCGCCCGCTACGGCTATCTCGACGACGTGATCGAGCCGCGCAGCACGCGATGGCGGATCGTCAGGGCCCTCCGGGCGCTGGCCACGAAGAAAGACCTGCTGCCGCCGAAGAAGCATGGGAATATTCCGCTCTAAGGTGAAAGTAGAACGATGAAAGTAGAAAGATAAAAGATGGAGGCTATGAAACTCCAGTATCAGATCCACAATTGCCACACGCACCTCTTCACCATCGACCACATACCGAAGTATTTTCTGTCGAGACTGTTCGACACGCAATGGGCCCGCAAGGACTGGGTTGCCAAATTGGGCAAGACCCTGTTCCGGAAGCAGATGAACAAATTTGCCGCCTTCTTCTATTCCGCCACCAAGAAGGATCAGGGCGAAGTACTCGACGAACTGCGGGGGTACTATCCGCCCGATACGCGCTTCTGCGCGTTGAGCGTCGACTTCGACTACATGAATGCCGGTCCGGCCAGGATCGGCTTTCTGCAGCAGATCGAGGAACTACACCAGGTGGCCGGGCAGGTCAACCGCGCCGCCGGAGAGGAGCTCATCTTTCCCTTTCTCGGGATCGATCCGCGACGTCCCGGGCTGCTTTCTCTCGTCAAACGCTACGTGGAGGAAAAGGGATTCAAAGGCTTTAAACTCTATCCGGCACTGGGATTCTTTCCCACCGACCGGCGGCTCTACGAGGTGTACGAATACGCCCAGCGACATGAACTGCCGATCACCGTGCACTGCATCCCGAAGAACAAGAACCACTTTCGCGGCCGACCCGGGCCGGAGATGGTCAGGAAGGTGCAGGAGATCGAGGGCTGCCGCAAGAAAGAACTGAAAAGCTGCTACGAGATCGCCCAATACCTCAACCACCCGCACTGGTACGAACAGCTCCTGCTCGACTTTCCCAAGCTGAAACTCAACTTCGCGCATTTCGGCGGCAACGAGGAATGGGATAAGTACCTGGACGAGCCCGATCCGAAGTTCGACAACCGGGGCAGTTGGTACGCCCGCATCAAGGAACTGATCAAGAAGTATCCGAATGTATACGCCGACATCTCCTTCACCGTATACGACCGGCGACTATACCCCTTACTCAAGATCATGCTGCACAGCCACTATCGCGACCCCGCCATTTTTTCGCCGCGCGAAAAGATCCTGCTCGGCAGCGATTTCTACATGTTGCAAAAAGACTACCGGGAGCGCCGCTTCGGGATCGACCTGCGCGGCTATCTGTCGGACGACGACTATTGGCAGATCGCCGAGGTCAACCCGCGGCGATTTCTGGCGAACAGCTTGTAACCGGATGAAAGTAGAAAGATGAAAGATAAAAGAGTGGATCCATGGAAACCGACTGGGACCTCATTTTCGACGGATTGCTGATCGCCGGGCTCGGCTACCTGGTGGTGTTGCTGGCGCTGGCCGGTCTCTACTTCGCCTTTCGCTACCTACCGGACCTGCTGCATCTGCAGATCCGGTCCAGGCTGCGGCGCGAAGGGCGGTCGGTCGAGGCACGGGAAGAGTTGAGCATCGTCGGCGACGTAGGCGCCGCTATCGCCACGGCCTTGTACCTGTATTTTAACGAACAACACGACGAGGAGAACACCATCATCACCATCAAGAAAGTATCGAAGACGTACTCGCCCTGGAGTTCGAAGATCTTCGGCATTTCGAACCACCGCCAAAAGGCCCGTCTATGAAGAAGTTCCAATTCAAGATCAAAGGTCACGAGTACGAAGTGGACATTCTGCACTTCGAGCAGAACCTTGTAGAACTGGAAGTCAACGGCACGCACTACCAGGTAGAAGTACAGCGGGAGGTGAAGCCGACCAAAACGCCCACCCTGACGCGACCGGCCGTTCCGAAACCCCTTCCCGAAGAAGCGACGATCAGAAAGCCGGCCGACAAGCTGTATCCCGTCAAGACCCCGCTGCCCGGCACGATCCTGAAGGTCCTGGTGAAGCCGGGCGATCCAGTCAAAAAAGGCGACACCTTACTGATCATGGAGGCCATGAAGATGGAGAACAACATCTTCGCCGACAAGGAAGGGAAAGTCGCCTCCGTACACGTACGCGAAGGCGATACCGTCCTCCAGAACGACACCCTGATCGAAGTAGAGTCGATATGAAAACACGCTTGTTCCGCGCAACGATCCCGGCGCTGCTGTTCCTGGCAGCCAGTCCGGTCGCTGCCCAGTCGCCGGGGCTTCTCGGCGATCAATCGCTGCTCGAAAGCATTCGCACCTTTTACGAGTACACGGGATTTGCCAATGCCCATTGGGGCAACTTCCTGATGATCGGCGTAGGCCTGTTCTTCATCTGGCTCGCCATCCGCTTTGGCTACGAGCCCTTGCTGCTGGTGCCGATCGGCCTGGGCATCCTGTTGGGCAACATCCCTTTCCGGCAGGACGCCGGCCTGCAGATCGGCATCTACGAGCCGGGAAGCGTGCTGAACTACCTGTATTTCGGGGTGACCAAAGGCATCTACCCGCCGCTCATCTTCCTGGGCATCGGCGCCATGACCGACTTTTCCTCCCTCATTTCCAACCCGCGCCTGATCCTGTTGGGCGCTGCCGCCCAGGTCGGCATTTTCGCTACCTTCATCGGTGCCTTGCTGCTCGATTTTCATCCGGCCGAAGCCGGCGCCATCGGGATCATCGGCGGCGCCGACGGGCCGACCGCCATTTTCCTCTCGTCGAAACTGGCCAATGGGCTCAACGTCATCGGCGCCGATGCGGCCGGCAACCCGGTCTACGTACGCAACCTGATCGGGCCGATCGCCATCGCCGCCTACTCGTACATGGCCCTGGTGCCGGTCTTGCAACCGCCCATCATGCGGCTGCTGACCACCCGCAAGGAACGCCTCATCCGGATGAAGCCGCCTCGGGCCGTCGGAAAAACCGAAAAGGCGCTGTTCCCCATCGTCGGACTGCTGCTGACCACCTTCATCTCGCCCAGTGCACTACCGCTGCTGGGCATGCTGTTCCTGGGGAATCTGCTGAAAGAATCGGGCGTCACCAAACGGCTGGCCGATAGCGCCAAGACCTCTTTGATCGACATCGTGACCATTTTGCTGGGGATCACGGTTGGCGCCTCGACCCAGGCCGATGTATTCCTCACCTCGCAATCGATCCTGATCTTCGTGCTCGGCGCCCTCTCGTTCATGATCGCCACGGCCGGAGGGATCGTCTTCGCCAAGGTGATGAACCTCTTCCTCCGCGCCGAGAACAAGATCAACCCGCTGATCGGCGCCGCCGGCGTCTCGGCCGTACCCGATAGCGCCCGGGTGGCCCAAATGGAAGGCTTGAAAGCCGACCCCAACAATCACCTGCTCATGCATGCCATGGCGCCTAATGTGGCCGGGGTGATCGGATCGGCTGTAGCGGCAGGTATCCTGCTGAGCTTCCTGGCATAAG
>JAGQXA010000775.1 GCA_020436865.1 Saprospiraceae bacterium
GCCTCGCTCCTGCTCCAGGCCAACGACGATGAAGACGAACTCGATCTCAACGCCCCCGTCGAACGCCCCGTGCGGGAACCGGGCCACGTTAACCAATACGATACCTTCTTTGAGAATCTCTGATAGGGGATAGGAGATGTGAGATATGGGATCTCAGAACCAACATCCAACAACCAACATCCAACATCCAACATGGCAAAACGACTGACTACCTTTTCCAAATTCCTCATCACCCTGGTGGTGGTAGGGGTGGTGTTCTTCGGCGGCAAATGGTTGCTCGATAATACCGAATTCGGACAAAATCTTCGCCAGCAAAGCACGAGCGAGACGCCGGGTAAATCCGACGGGCCCAAAGGAAACTCCGACGCCATCAAGGTCGGCGTCGTGACCTGGGGCGGATATGCCGGAGGCCAGTACTTCAACGAGGGCTTCGAAGCCAATACGCGCTCGCGCTTCTACAAAGACTATGGCTTTCAGGTGGAATTCAAGGTGCTCGACGACTTCGACGCCTCCCGCGCAGCCTGGAAACGCGACGAGGTCAACCTCCTCTGGGCGACGATCGACGCTTTTCCGACAGAGGTTGCAGCGCTGAGCGACTTCGATCCGGTGGTCGTCTGGCAGGCCGACTGGTCGCGGGGCGGCGACGCCATCGTGGTGCGCCGCGGCATCAACAGCGTGGCCGACCTGCGTGGGAAAAAGATCGCGGTGGCCGAGCTGACGCCTTCCCACTCCTTCCTAATCTGGCTGCTCGAAGCCGGCGGTTTGAGCGTGCGTGACGTGGAGATCATTCCGCAGTCGAACGCCATCGACGCCGCCGCCGTGTTCAAGAGCCAGCGCGTCGACGCCGCTGTGGTGTGGAGTCCCGACGACGAAGACTGCCTGCGTTCGGTGCCGGGCTCGCGCGTGCTGGAAAGCACCCGCTCGGCCTCCAACATCATCGCCGACGTGTTCATCGCCAAACGCTCGTTTGTGGACAATAACAAGGAACGCATGCGGCAACTCTACGAAGGCTGGATGCGGGGCGCCGCCGAGATCAACAGCTCCGACGCCAACAAGCGCAAGGCCGCCAAGATCCTGTCCGAGAACTTTCCCGGATTTTCCGAAGACGACACCTACCAGGCTATCGATAACGTGCGCCTGACCACGCACGGCGACAACCGGAATTTCTTCGGATTGAACGCCGACTACGCGGGCGTGACGGGCAGCAGCCTCTATGGCCGTATGGCCGACGTGTATCGCGACCTGGACTTCATCGAGGGCTCGGTGCCGAACTGGCGCCTGATCGCCTACCCCGACCTGGTCGAGAATACCAACCTCTCCGGACCGGAACACGCCGCCGAGTCGGCCAAGACGTTCACCGATATCTCCGACGAGGAGGGCCGCACCAAGGAAGCGATCGCCACGAAGCGGGTCAGCATCAATTTCCGCACGGGCGAATTCCAACTCGATGAAAATGCCAAGTACATCATCGATCGCGAGTTCGTCGATATTGCCAAGGCTTTTGCCAACTCGCGTATCCGGATCGAAGGGAATACCGATAATGTGGGCAGCCGTTCGTCGAACGTGGCCCTCTCCAAGAAGCGGGCCCAGGCCGTGCGCGATTATCTGGTGCAGGTGCACAATATGTCGCCGAGCCGGATCATTGTCGTCGGCAACGGCCCCGATAAACCCGTGGCTTCCAACGACGATGAGAGCGGCAGGGCCAAGAACCGCCGTACCGACTTCGAACTGGTAGGCGAGTGAATGAACGCTTATGAACCTGTTTAGATTGAGAGGGTCCCTGTCGCGCGGCCAGGCCGTGGTGCTGGGGTTGGTTGGGGTAGTCCTTTTTCTTCTGCTCTGGCGCCTGTTGGCCGAAGTGTTCGCGGTCGACGTGAACCATGAATCCCAGAGGCCGGCCGAGGAACGGTCCGGCGAAGTCGCACCGGCCGTAGCGGAAGGATTTCGCCTGATCGATATCGACACCCGCCCCGATGCCGTTCAGGAGAACGCGCCGGTGGGTACCGAAGTCGGCCTGCAGGTGCAGCCGGCCGATGGAGGTCGCGGGGAGGTCTA
>JAGQXA010000011.1 GCA_020436865.1 Saprospiraceae bacterium
CCTGAGATACAAGCAGCAAAGGTCGTATTGATCGGCGCAGGCAAGGTCGGCTACCGACTCGGATTGGCCCTCCATCACGCCGGCATGAGGATCCCTCAGGTATTTAGCCGCAAAGAAGAGAATGCCAAGCAGTTAGCCTACCTGATATCAAGTTCGCATACAAGTACGTTGGAGGACATTTATCCGCAAGCAGACCTGTATTTGCTGGCCGTTCCGGACGAAGCGATCGGCGAAGTGGCGCAGAGGTTGCGCAAAGCCCTGCCGCCGGTCGCGCAACCCTTGGTTGCGCATACTTCCGGGGCCACTCCGGGAAGCATCCTGCAAGAGTACTTTCAGCGCTACGGCGTCTTTTATCCGTTACAGTCCTTTTCCAAAGACCGGAAACCCGAGTTCGGTCGAATACCTTTCTGCGTCTATGCTTCCAGCAAAGAGGATCTCGGGCTTCTAAGATCGATCGCCGGTCTGTTGAGCAACTATGTCTACGAGGTCGACGACGATCAACGGGCTCATCTGCATCTGGCGGCCGTTTTTGCCAACAACTTCACCAATCACCTGTTCTCCCTGAGCGAGCAGATCCTGCACGAAGCCGGGCTTCCGTTTGAACTGCTGCACCCCTTGATCCGCGAAACGGCAGAAAAAGCGACCCGCCATTCGCCCGCCGACATGCAAACCGGCCCCGCCCACCGCGGCGACCGATCTACCATTGAAAAGCATCTTACCCTACTGGAAACCCACCCACGGTGGAAGCAACTCTATGAGCTTTTGACCAGAGAGATTCAGGGAGAGTGATTGTCGAGTTTGACGATCTTACCAGACCAAACTGCCGATATCGTTTGGTATTAGAGGATGTCTAAAACTTCACCACCCGGCTGGTCCATTCTGTGCCGCCGGGAGTCTTGATCTTCACAAAAAAAACCCCGTGGGGCTGGTCGTTCAGGTCGATCGGCAAGCGGTTTTCTCCTTCGCGCACCAAAACTTGTTTGGAAATGACGGCTTTGCCGCGTTGATCGTATATCTGCAACTGGATCACATTGTTGTACCCCGACCAAAAAACGATCGACGAGTCGCTCTTGGTGGGATTGGGAACCAACTCGAAGTCCTTCATATCTTCGCGGAAGTAGGCTACCCGCGCGTCGGAGTAGGAATAGGATCCATCGCTGTTGACGCTCTTCAGGCGGTAGTAGAAATACCCGTGGTCGACCTCCCGGTCGAGATGCAGATAGGTGGCGCCCTCTCCTTCACGGGCGATCGGCATCACCCAGGCGATCGAGTCAAAGGACAACCCATCCGTCGATCGCTCGATCTGAAAACCCGCCAGAGACGATTCATTTGCCGTTTCCCATTCCAATTCGACATAGTCGGCCTGGGTGGTGGGCTGAAAACGCAGGAACTCCACCGGCAATGGGCTTACGGCGCCCTGAACCCAAACCGAATAGCTGCGGGCCGGCAATTGAAAGTGTAGGCGATTGCTGCCGTCGAGCACTAGTTGGTTGGGGCCGTTGGAACGCCCAAGCACATCGGTGAAGGTCTCGCCGGGCGGCACATTCGCCGGATTGATCTGATGATAGAGACTTAGGTCGATCCCTGCGAAATTAATGCACACGATCACCTCCTTTCCGCCGACACCTCCGCTGAGCTGAAATAGTAGCGTCGTATTCGGGAAGCCGGAATCGTACTGATTGGAATATGGAGTGTCGAAGCGATTGAGCTTGTCGATGCTGCTCGACTGATAGATATACTGTTGATGCACCTGCAGGAGCAGATCGATCTGGCTTCTCAAAGACACCACCGGGTAGTCGGGAGAAAGGTCGACTCCGAAGTAGTCCGGGTAAAAGACGCAAGGCAGGCCGACCTGATTGTTGGTTAAAAGATAGGCGTAGGCCAACATCGGATCGTTCTGAACGGGTCGTTGGTCGGGCGAAGCGCCGATCTCTCGCAGATCGTGATTGTTGACGAAGGTGATGACGGAGAATGGATCGGCGCCGACCTGATCCACCATACCGGAATTGAAGACGTTGCGAACATCATACCCGAACCGATCGCAGGCATCGCGTAAGGCTTTTCGCAAGGCAAAATCAAATACCCTCACATCGATCGCCGCTTTGGTGCCCGCATCCATCTTGCTCTCCACATTGGCCACCCATCCGTTCAGGGCCGCAGCATTGAAATCGAAGAACTCTCCGACTACCATGCCCGGATCGATCCGGTTCCCGTGCAGATAGTCGAGCAGGTCACCTACGAAGGCGTAGTCGAAATGTTTCACGGCATCCATGCGATAGCCGGTCACCCCGACACTATCCCAAAGCCATTTGCTGAACTCAAAGAGTCCGTTTCGGGTAGAGGTCACGCTCTGATCATAGTCGTAGAAAAAAAGCATACTATTCCAGTCGCCGGCCAACGTCTCGGAGGAAACGCTACTACCGGACGGGCGAAAGTTGCTCCAGTTCATGCCGCCTTTGCCGCTCGGCAGGGCCGAAAAATCGGTATAGGTCTGGTACTTCAGTTGGTCGGCAACCTCTTGTTCCGCAGAAGCATTCCAAACGCCATAGATCCGATGATCGGAGTAAGCGCCGTTCAGATTTGAGAGATAGATATACAGGAAATCGCCGGCCGGATCGAAATCGCCCGGCCCGAGGGTTAGCTTGAATTCGTCTACGGCACAATCGAGCGCATCCACGTTTGCCAGAACGTTTCGCCCCAGCGCGACGGCGTTGAACGGCTCTCCTCCACAATCGTCGCCCCCGTTGGGTTCTACCTCGGTGGTGTCAGCCAGGTTCTGCCAACCGACCTCTCCGGTTTCCAGGTACAGCTTGTAGGGCTTGTTATGATAGGCGCTATTCCCCGTTTTCGAACTGATCTTAAAGTAGTAGTCGCCCACCCCATTGCCGGAAGTTCCACCTAACGGCAGCACGCAGCGAAAGCGATCGGAAGGGAAAGGGCTCTTCGGCGGACCGCTGAAATAGTTCGTAATGTAGGCCTTTACGGCACTATTGTCTTCCGCCCGACCTCCATCCCGGTGGTTGTAGATCACGTCGGCCACCAGATGCATATTGTTTGCGGATAAGGCCGAGGCGAGGTTTGCAACGTCCTGCCGGAAACCGAAACCAGTCGCTCCCAAGCCGTAAGCGCCGAGGTCGTACAGATCCTTCGGGTCATAGCCGTTGCTGTTGCTGCCGAAACTGGCGCGCGACATGGGCGGCGCCCAGAAATAGGTAAATCCCGCCCGCGCCAGCCCCGGTACTTGATTCTTCACCGTCTTGGCCCAGGTTTGCTCTGTGCCCGGATTTCCCTTGGGATCGGCAGGCTTGGGGTAATTCCAATACCAGCCCTGCATCATGAAATCCTGCGCATCCAAGGTCGTATTGAAAGCGATCAGCCAAAAGAGAACCAAAAAAAGAGTCGGTGTAACGGTACGAACCATCCCGGAATCATTTGTGTAGATATAAGGCAATAGCACGATAACAATAAGTGCCCGTTCAGGGATAAGTTCAGGGAGCCTCTAAATTTAAGCATTCCCGTAGAAAACCGACAGAGAATTCATCGAAAATCGGCCCGAATCAATGCCCACAGCTACACTGCACCTGAAAGAAGCTGTTGGTTTCGCTGTTGAAGGGCAGCGCATTTCCCCCACCCTCCCGTTCGAAGTAGAACGAATCTCGTTTGTGATCGTAATTGCCGATCTCGTTCATCTCTTCGGAGTCGTAAAGCCGGCCATTGACCATCGTGTAGCGAACGGATTCCGAATGTTGAATATCCTCCAGCGGGTTGGCGTCCAACACGATCAGATCGGCCAGTTTTCCGGCCTTCAGGGAGCCGATCTGCGCTTCCATGCCGAGATACCGAGCCCCGTTGATAGTCGCGGCCCGCAGCGCTTCCATTTCGCTCATACCCCCTTGCACGAACATCCACAACTCCCAGTGGGCGCCGAGCCCCTGCAACTGTCCGTGGGCGCCGAGGTTAATATTTACGCCGGCGTCTTGCAGTTTCTTGCAGGACTGGGCTACCAGAATGTGCCCATTGTCGTATTCTTCCTGCGGAATGATAGTGCGATGCCTCGAGCGCGAATCGAGCAGGCCACGTGGCATGAAATGGAGCAGACGTTCCTTTTCCCAAACATTGGTTCGCTCATACCAGTAGTATTCCCCATTGATCCCGCCGTAATTGACGATCAAGGTGGGCGTATTGTGGCTTTCGGTGGCTGACCAGAACTTCAATACGTCGTCGTACAGGGGCGCCACGGGAATATTGTGCTCGATCCCCGTATGCCCGTCAGCGACCATGCTCATGTTGTGGAAGAAGAAGGAACCTCCTTCCGGGACGACCAGAATGCCCAGTTCCCGGGCGGCCTCGATCACCTGCTGGCGCTGCTCGCGTCGGGGTTGGTTATAACTCTTGACTGAAAAAGCCCCATACGCTTTCGTTCGCCGGATTGCCGATCGCGCATCGTCGAGGCTGTTGATCACAGCTTTGAAGTCGCCATCCGCACCATAGAGGATCGTACCTGTCGAAAATAGCCGTGGGCCGACCATCTCTCCGGCCTTGATCATCTCCGAATGGGCAAAGATCATTTCCGAGTTCGAAGAAGGGTCGTGCGCTGTGGTCACGCCATAGGCCAGGTTGGCATAATACTCCCATTGCTTCTCCGGGCTAAGGCCGTAGCGGAAGTTGCCGAGGTGCCCGTGCACGTCGATCAGGCCGGGCATGATCGTCTTTCCCTGGAGGTCATAGACCTTGGCGCCTTCCGGAACTTTTACTGCAGAAGCGGGTCCTACCGCAGTAATGAGGTTTCCTTCGACGACCAACGTTCCTCCTTCGATGACTTCCTCCCCTTCCATCGTGATGATGGTAGCATTCGTAAAAGCGATGGCCCCTTCCGGGATGTCGGCCCTGAGCGGCAGATCGATCAGCAAACCGGCGCTGTCTATCGGCGGCAAACTGTCTTGGGCGCCTTCGAGAAATTTGAAGCGATCGGTAAGCTCGTCCGAGAAGTATTGATTTCCCAAGGTCCAGAATAGCTTCTTGCTATCGGCCGACCAGTGCAGGTTGATCCCGGCATCGCGCGCAACCTGGGCCACGGGCACGGCCTTGGTGTCGGCGGCCAGGCCAACCGGCTTTCCGGTCAGCGGCAAAGGAGCTATATAGACTTTGTAGAGCTCCGACCAGGCTACCCAACGGTTGTCCGGGCTGGGTACGAAGCGTTGGGCATATTTGCCGTCAAACAGTTTCTTCTCGTCAGAGCCGTCGACCTTGACGCTATGGTAGGTCTTGGTAATACTCCCGAACAGAAACCCTCCTGATTGATAGAAGATCCGCTTCCCGTCGGCACTGAAAACGGGGTATTCGCCCGCCTCCGACACCAATTTCGGTTCTCCGCCTCCAGCCGGCATCCGGTAGATCCCAGGATTCTTACAGTAGGTATACCCCTGATGAAAGTTGCCGCCATCCTTTCGGTAAACGATCCATTGGCCGTCGGGCGAAAAAGAAGGAGTGCGGTAAATGCCCTTTTCCGAGCTCAGTGTCTTCGTGCGGCCGGTGGCCAGGTCCATTTCCCGGATGGAGCCCATTTGCTCATCGTCCCAGGTTACATACACCAGCTGTTTTCCGTTTGGCGAGAACGCTGGTTCGGACTCTAAATGGTCGTGTTGCTGCGTGAGCCGCACGGCCTTGCCTCCGGGTAGAGACATTTTCCAGAGATGCCCGACCGCATTGAAGACCAAGGTCTTTTGATCGGGAGAGGTCACGGCATGGCGGATCACCTTAGCGGAAAAATCTTCTTCGAAGGCCGGATTTTCGAAACGTACCGTCTCGGCCAGGCGATGCCTGGCCTCTACCTCGAAAGGGATCTCCCGGGCGGTACGGTCGGTCACGTTCACTCTCCAGAGCTTTCCTTTACCCCAAATCACGATCTCCCGGTCGCCGGGCATCCAATCGAAGCCGGTATAAACGCCAAAAATGGCCCATGCCTCCTGTTGGTCTTTGCTGAGTCCATCGAATACCGGCGTCTCTTCTCCGGTCGCCAGATCGTGTACGAACAGAACCGACCTGGTGCGCACGCGACGCACGTAGGCCAGCTTCTTGCCATCATTGGATAACTGCGGCCGGCAGGCGCCGCCGGGCCCTGTGATCACGCCCTCTTCCTTGCCTTCCTGCCGGTCATAGCGGCGTACGATATAGATCTGGCTATTGGGGTCTTTGTTGTACTGAAAACTTCCGCCGGGATACATGTCTTCGCTAAAGTACACATAGCGCCCATCCGGCGAAACACAAGGCTCGTTGACGTCCTGCTGATCGTTCTTTCTTTTGGTCAGTTGCAGCCCCTCGCCTCCGCTGATGTGGTAGAGCCACATTTCCCCGGCGCCCATCGAGCGCTGGGAGGTAAAGTGCTTGCGGGCCACAAAGTACTGCCCATCCGGCATCCAGGCCGGATTGTTCAGCAGCCGGAAGTTCTCCTTCGTCACCTGGCGGGCGTTCTGCCCGTCGGCATCCATAACCCAAATATTGTCTCCACCGCCGGCATCGCTGGTAAACAGGATCTTGCTCCCGTCGGGGCTGAACCGCGGTTGCACCTCGAATGCCAGTCCCTGCCGGAGCGCCTGTGCTTTGCCCCCTCCGACCGGCATCCGGTAGATGTCGCCCAAAAGGTCGAAAACGACCGTTTTTCCGTCGGGACTCAAGTCGAGGTTCATCCAGGTACCTTCCTGCACCGTGAAGGTCACCTCGTGATAAGGGCCGGGCGGATCGTTCACATCCCATTTTTCCTGATCCTTTTCCTGGCCTGTCAGCAAGGCCGGCAAGCCACCACACAATAAACAAACGATGAACAGATTCTTCATATCCGAAAATTGGGTTATTAAGGGAAAACAAGTAATTTTTGGCTTCTAAACCGCCCATATGCACCCATCTCTCCAGGACCCACTACAAGAACTCGACGCCGAGCTGGCGCAACTACTAGCCGAACTCAAGAACTACACCCATCAGCAGCTCAATTCGATCCCCTCGCCGGGCAGTTGGTCAGCCATTCAAGTAATGCATCACTTGCTGATAGCAGAAGAACTCTCTTTCAAGTATTTACAAAAAAAGCTCAGCTTTAATCCTTCCTTGCAAAAGGCGAACTGGCGAACCAGGCTGCGGCAGAGTTTTCTAGCCTTCTATCTGCACACCCCCATTAAGTTCAAGGCTCCTAAAGGCGTCAGCACTCCTGCTTTTCCGCGTGAGGCGACCTTGATCGATACAGCCAAACGCTGGACTTCCAACCGGGAAGCCCTGGCCG
>JAGQXA010000776.1 GCA_020436865.1 Saprospiraceae bacterium
CACAAGATCCTCTGGACGATCTTCAAATTGCTTTAATGTCGACAATTCAGGAAACGTTGAACCTCATGACCGCCTTGTACTACACTGTCTTCCTCGTGTACACCCTGGCCCTTATCTACATCACGATCTACTGCCTGCTGCAATTCCATTTGCTCTACTACTACCAAAAGGAGCGCTTTTCCCGAAACGGCCAAGCACAACCCATCCCTGCGCCCGCCGACCACTGGCCGTTCGTTACCGTACAGCTGCCCATTTACAACGAACTATACGTCGCCGAACGCCTGATCGACAACATTCTGCAATTCGACTACCCCAAAGACCGCTTTGAGGTGCATGTGCTCGACGATTCGACCGACGAAACGGTCGAGATCACGCGCCGCAAGGTCGCCCAGTATCAGGCCCTGGGATTCCAGATCGAACACATCACCCGCGAGAAACGCACCGGATTCAAGGCCGGCGCCCTGAAGGAGGCCATGCCCAGGGCTCGCGGCGAATTCATCGCCATCTTCGATGCCGACTTTCTGCCGCGCGCCGATTTCCTGCGGGTCACCCTACCCTATTTTTCCGACCCCCAGGTGGGCGTAGTACAGACCCGCTGGGAACACATCAACGAGGATTATTCGCTGATCACCCGACTGCAGGCGCTGCACCTCAATGTGCACTTCACGATCGAGCAGCAGGGCCGCCAGGCGGGACGCTGCATGTTGCAATTCAACGGCACGGCCGGAGTGTGGCGGCGCAAAACGATCGACGATGCCGGGGGGTGGGAGGCCGACACGCTGACCGAAGACCTCGACCTGAGCATCCGGGCCCAGTTGAAAGGCTGGAAGATCCGCTACCTGGAGAACATCGGTTCGCCGGCGGAATTGCCGGCGGAGATGAACGGCCTCAAATCGCAACAGTTCCGGTGGATGAAGGGGGGCGCTGAAACGGCGCGCAAGATGCTGCCGACCATCTGGCGCTCGCAGCTCAATTTTCGGCAAAAGGTGCATGCGACCGGGCAACTGGCCGCCAGCAGCATCTTCATCTTTATCTTCCTGGCCGGACTTTTCAGCGTTCCCTTGCTATTCATTCAACCGAAGCTGAACATCAGCATGGGCTTTTTCACCTACTTCCTGGTCGGTTGGCTGGCGATCATCGCCATTTACTACGTAGCCAATGTGCAAGCCGAGATGCACCGCCCGAACCGCCTGCGGCAATTGCTCAAATTCCTGCTGCTGTTCCCCCTGTTCCTGGCCCTGTCGATGGGGCTGTCGCTGCACAATACCATCGCCGTCATCCAGGGATACCTCGGCAGGAAATCGCCCTTTGTACGCACTCCGAAGTTCGACATCAAGGGGGTGACCGATTCGTTCCGTAAGCAGCAATACCTGGCTTCGAACCTGTCGTGGACCACCATTTTCGAAGGACTGCTCACTTTGTATTTTCTGATCGCCGTGATCATCGGCTGGTACATGGCGAACACCACCTTCCTGATCTTTCACTCGCTGCTCGTCTGCGGATACGGCACGATCGTGTATTACTCGATCCGCCATTTGCGGCCAAAGTCATAGCGGATGTTCGCCCTTGCCTGGCCAAAACGCCCTTTTCCCTACCTGGCCGCCGCGCTGATGGGAACGGCCGTCTGGAAGCTTGGATACCAGACCGCTCAGAGTGAATTTCATCTGATCGCTCCGCTCTTTGCAGCGCTGTTCCTGATCTACGGAGCCATCTGGAAACAGGCGCAGGAAGAAGAAGTAGCCTTCTTCACCCTGCTGGGGTGGCTGCTGCGCCTGCTACTCCTCTTCTCCATTCCAAACCTGTCGGACGATATCTATCGCTTCGTATGGGACGGACGCCTCCTCCTTCAGGGGTTTAATCCCTTCGATCACCTGCCTTCCTATTATGCGGAAAACGGCTTTCCACCGGGCCTCGACCAGTCATTGTACGACCGGCTCAACTCGCCCGGCTACTTCACGGTCTATCCGCCGGTGGCGCAATTCACCTTTGCCACGGCCTGCTGGCTGTTCCCCAACAGCATTCTGGGGAGTAGCGCGATCATGAAACTGTTCGTGCTTGCTTTCGAGACGGGCACCCTGGTACTCTTGCCAAAACTATTGCGGCATTGGCAGTTCCCCCGCCGCAATGTCCTTTTGTACGCTCTCAATCCGCTCCTGATCGTCGAGCTGACCGGAAACCTGCACTTCGAGGCCGGCATGATCTTCTTCCTGCTGCTGGGCTTGTGGTGGATTGTCCGTGAAAAATGGACGTGGTCGGCCACCGCCATGGCGCTGGCCGTCGCTTCCAAACTCCTGCCCTTGCTCTTCCTGCCTCTGCTGATCCGCCGGCTGGGCTGGAATCGTTCGCTCCGGTATTTCGCGGTCGTGGGCCTTTTGCTGCTGGCGCTGTTCCTACCTTTGCTCAACGGCGCTTTTTGGGGAAATTTCGGCAGCAGCCTCAATCTGTACTTTCAGAAGTTCGAGTTCAACGCCAGCGTCTATTACCTCCTGCGATGGGTCGGCCATCAGATCACCGGCTACAACCTCATTCACCAGCTCGGTCCCATCCTGGCCACCGGTACCTTGCTGACCATTCTGGCCATGACCGCGTTCGAAGAGCACCCTCGTTGGCGCAATCTGCCCGCCCAAATGTTGTTCGCCATTTGCACCTATCTGGCCCTGACCACTACCGTACACCCCTGGTATGCCAGTCTGCCGGTACTTTTTTCCCTGTTTACCAGATACCGCTTCCCCCTCCTGTGGTCGTACCTGATCACCTGGACGTACATTAATTACAGCTACCCGGAATACCAGGAAAACCTTTGGGTGGTAGTAGCAGAATATGCCCTCGTGCTTGGCTTCTTCCTCTACGAACGGTTCGCGCAGCCGCTAACAAAGGGCAAAGTCGTATGACCTCACTCTCAAACTCACTCTCAAACTCACTCTCAAACTCACTTATACCCCTCCGCCTGCAAACTGAACAGTTCCGCATACTTCCCCTCCTGAGCCAACAGTTCGTCGTGACTCCCCAGTTCGAGCAATTGCCCGTTTTCGAGAAATAGGATGCGATCGGCCATCCGCACGGTGGAGAAGCGGTGGGAGATGAGCACGGCCGATTTTCCTTCGATCAGTTCGGAAAAGCGTTGGAAGACCTCGTGTTCGGCGCGCGCATCGAGTGCGGAAGTAGGCTCGTCGAGGATCAACAATTGGGCGTCGCGCATGTAGGCGCGCGCCAGCGCGATCTTTTGCCATTGCCCGCCCGACAGTTCGACGCCTTCGGCGAAGCGCTTGCCGAGCATTTGATCGTAGCCGTCGGGCAATAGTTCGACGACGGTATCCGCCAGGCTCTTATGCGCAGATTCCCGGATCAGGGGGTCGTTCTCGCGTTCGTGGATATTGCCCACGGCGATATTGTCGGAAACCGGCATCTGGAAGCGTTGATAATCCTGAAAGATGACCCCGATGGCGTCGCGCAGATCTTTGAGGTCGTACTCGCGCAGATCGACCCCATCCAGCAGGATCCGGCCCTCGGTGGGCTCGTAGAGGCGGGCCAGCAATTTGACGAGGGTCGTCTTACCGGCCCCGTTTTCACCCACCAGGGCTAGCTTTTCTCCGGCGCGCAGATGGAACGACAGGTTGCGGATGGCCCAGCGCTCGGCGTCGAGGTACTTGAAGCTGACGTTCTCGAACGTAAAGCCCTCGCGGATCGGGCGCGGCACGGCGCGGCGTTGCCCGTTCGACTGGATCTGCGGTTTGATGGCAAAGAAGTCGAAGAGATCCTGCAGATATAGTGCACCTTCGGCGATGCTGGAAAAGCGGCTCATGATCGCCTGCAACATGCCGCGCATCCGGCTGAACGATCCGGCGAGGAAGGTCAGGGTACCGACGGTGATCAGTCCGCCGACGGTTTGCAGAATGATGAAGACGTAGGCCCCGTAGTACGACAAGGTGCCGATCGCCGAAAGCAGTCCGCCCCACCATGCCCGCTTCTGGGCGATCTTGCGGTTGGCGTGGTAGTAGCGGGTGGAAATGCGCTCGAAGCGGTTGGCCAGAAAATCGGCCAGATTGAAGATCTTGACCTCCTTGGCCGTCGTATCGCTGGCTCCGATATAGCGCAGGTAGTCCAGCTCGCGTCGCTCGGGCGTCCAACTCCGCGTCAGGGAATAGGAGCGTTGATTGAAATGCGTTTCGCCGAGAAACGAGGGGATCACTGCGACGAGGAGGATCAGGATCAGCCAGGGGTTAAAGGCGACCAAACCGGCGCCGAGGAAGAGCAGCGTGATGGTATCCTGGAATTGTGAAAGCACCTGCGACATCAGGACGGTTCGTCCGTTCGTTTGCCGGCGTGCTCTTTCCAGCTTATCGTAGAAGGTGGGATCTTCGAACTGATACAGATCGAGGGTCGCCGCATGCCGGATCAGGTCGACCGAAGTTCGGTTGGCAAACAGATCGCCCAGCAAGCTGTCGAGCAGGGTGATCCCGCGGTTGATCAGGTCGGAAGCGATGGCCAGGGCAAACTCGGCGCCCACCATCAGCCACAGATACTGCCGGTCGGCTTCGCCGGTATCGATCAGCCGGATGACCTCGTCGATAATCTCCTTGCCGATGTACAAGGTCGCCAGCGGAATCGCCGACTTGACCAGTCGCAGGCCGGCATTGCCGAGGGTCATGTGCGGACTGGTGCGCCAGATCAGGCCAAAGAATCTGGGCAGGTTGCGCAGCGCGGAGAACTGTTCTCGTATATTGTTGTTTTCTTTCATGTCCGTTAGCGGTGGTAGCGGTCGGAAGGCTATAGCGGTCGGAACGCTTGAAGCGTTCCGACCGCTATAGCCTTCCGACCGCTAAAGAAGACAACCTCAATACAACGAAAGTTCAAGATGTCGGATATTCAGGAAGCCCTGCGGGAAACCATGGAATTGCTCAAGTTGGAGAAAGAAGCCGATTTCGAGCAGTTCAAGACGATGGTGGAAAGCCTTTCTCTGAAGGAGCGTCAGGAGAAAGGCTATACCTGGCATCCGGTGCAGATCGTCAAGTCGGGCTACACCTATGGCGAACGCGCCTTCGTGATCGTCGAGCGGCCGGTCGGGCAGGAGGGTCCGCACCAGTTCCGCTCGGGCACCACGGTGAGGCTATTCACCCTGGAGAGCGAGAAGGGCCTGCGCGAGCGCAGCGGCGTGGTCAACTTTGTCGAAAAGCGGCGCATGAAGATCATTCTGAACAGCAAGGATCTGCCGTCGTGGACTGCCTTTGGCCAGTTGGGGGTCGACCTGCTGTTCGACGAGCGCACCTATGTAGAAATGGAACGGGCCCTTAAAGCGGTAGCGACTGCGCGGCAGGGTCGACTGGCCGATCTGCGCGACGTTTTGGGCGGGCGGTTGCCGGCCCGTTTCCACCCGGCGGAACACGCGGTCGATATCCCCACGCTCAACCCTTCGCAAAATGCCGCGGTCGATCGCATCCTGGCGGCACAGGACGTCGCGGTGGTGCATGGCCCGCCGGGTACCGGCAAAACGACCACCCTGGTGCAGGCCATCAAGATCCTGGCTGAACGCGAGGGCACGGTGCTGGTCACCGCCCCCAGCAATACGGCCGTCGATCTGCTGACCGAGCGCCTGGCCGCCGAGGAGTTGCAGGTCGTACGGGTGGGTAATATTTCCCGCGTCGACGAACAGCTCATTCGCCACACACTCGAAGGGCGGCTGAGCGAGCATCCGGAAAGCAAGAACATCAAGAAGGTAAAGATCCAGGCAGCCGAATACCGCCGTCAGGCCAAGCGCTTCAAGCGTCACTTCGGGGCGGCCGAACAGCGCGAACGCCGGCATCTGTTCCAGCAGGCCGGCGAACTGGAGGCTTGGGCCAATCAATTGGAAGACCGCTTGATCGATCAGATCCTGTCGTCGGCACAGGTCATTACCTGTACCCTGATCGGATCCGCGCACAAGGTGTTAGATCGGCGCCATTTCCGCACGGTGGTGATCGACGAGGCCGCTCAGGCGCTCGAACCGGCCACCTGGGTGCCGCTCCTGAAAGCCGGCAAAGTAGTGTTAGCAGGCGATCCTTTTCAGCTGCCTCCCACGGTGAAATCGCCGGAAGCTCAGCGCAGGGGACTGAACGTGACCCTCATCGAAAAGTGTTTGAAACGCCTTCCCGAGGTCAGCCTGCTCAACGTGCAGTACCGGATGCATCAGGCCATCATGGGGTTTTCCAACGAGCGGTTCTACGGCGGCATTCTGCGGGCGGCGGAAGCGGTTCGCGAGCATCGACTGCCGGCCGGCCCGGCCCGGTCGGTAGTCTTCATCGACACGGCCGGTTGCGGCTTCGACGAGCAGTTGAACGAAGAATACCGAAGCCGGTACAATCCGGAAGAGTTTCACATCCTTTGCGAGCATTTGTATCAACTGACCGAATCGCTCCGGGAGCACCC
>JAGQXA010000777.1 GCA_020436865.1 Saprospiraceae bacterium
ATTACTTCCCTGAGCACCGACTGGAAAGCTGCCACCGACAAGGTGACTGCCTTCATGAGCCAGGTTTCCGAAGAGAATAAGAGCCTATCGCAGATGGCCCAGGCCATGGTTATGCCGGCCAAGGAAGATGCCATGAAGATGGGCGAAGAAGGTGTCGCCAACATGCAACAGGCTATCAACGACTTCCAGGCCAACAGCGGCGCCGTTTCGGCTCTGAGCCAGGAAGTGGCCGCTTATGCCGGCGACTGGCAAGGCCTGTCGGCTAAGATGGAAGGACTGCTGAGCGGTCTGGAAGCCAAGTCGCTTGGCGACGATACCGAAGCGACGATCAACGAACTGAAAGAAGCCCTTGCGGGCGCTGAAGCGAAAATGGGCGGCTGGGAACAAGCCCTGTCGACCGCCAAGACCGCTGCCGAAGCAGCTTACAAGCAATTCATGTCGATGGTGCCGGCCCAGGAAGGATAAGCCGCACCGACCGATCTTCCGGTAAAAGCCGGTCTTCCGCACGGAGGACCGGCTTTTTCATTCGCGTGCAGGAAGGGCAGCCAGCACAGACGCCAGCCAATCGTTAAAACTGAACTCCTCATCGGCCGTCAGACCCATCCGCACCACTACTGCCTCGTGCGAGGGAACGATGTACACTTTCTGATCCTGAAACCCGTCGCAAAGGAACATATCGCGCGGCACATCGGGCAGCTGGCCGGAAGCATTCAGCCAGAAATGAGCCCCGTAGCGGCCGTCGGAAGCCGGAGCAGGCGTCGTCGAATAAGCCACCCAACCCTCCGGCAAAATGCGCTCGCCATTCCAAACGCCATCCTGCAAATAGAGCTGCCCGAAGCGAGCCCAATCCCGCGGCGTGGCAAAGGCATAGGAAGACCCCACGAAGTTACCGGCGGCATCGGGTTCGATCACCGCGCTGCGCATCCCCACCGGATCGAACAGCGCGCGCCGCGGAAACTCGAAATACCTCTGCTGATCGCCGATCGTTTCCCGAATGATCCCCGAGAGGATATTGGAGGTTCCGGAGGAGTAGTACCACTCGGTGCCGGGCTCGGTGTCCAGCGGTTGTTGCCGGGCGTAGGCGGCCATATCTTCCCGTTTGTAGAGCATGCGCGTGGCGTCTGACAACTCGGCGTAGAACTCCCACCAATCCAGACCGCTACTCATATGCAACAGGTCGCTGACGGTGATCTTGCGTCGATCGTCGTTTTGCCAGGCAGCAACGGGCGCCGGTGCAGCGGGATCGAGCAGCCCGTCGCGCACCAGAATGCCGGTCAGGGCATTGGTGATGCTCTTGGTCATCGACCACCCCAGTTGTGGGGTGTCTTTGTCAAAACCTTTCGCGTAGCGCTCGGCCACGATCTGTCCGCGGTACAAGACAACTACTCCCCGGGCAGAGATCCGGGCCGGATCGACGGTCTGGAAGGCAGCAGCCAGTGCCGATTCCAAAGCCTCCCGGTCCACCCCCGCAGGAAGCGTATCGGGCAAACGGTCGCCCAACGGCCAATACACGCTGTCGGCGCCGGGGGCCGCGGAATATTCGGGCAGCGGCTGCCGGGCTAGTTCATCGGCCGCGAGGCCGGCCAAGAGCGTACACCCCAGTCCCGGCCGGTACACGGCCGTCTGTTTGCCAAAGCCGAGCAGGCTGCTGTTGACCGTTTTTTGTTCGTAGTCGATCTCCACGCCGGCCAGGGGTAAGAGCGAGAAGTCCAGATCGGCCGCCCGCACCTCTTCCGGCGCCCGGCCG
>JAGQXA010000778.1 GCA_020436865.1 Saprospiraceae bacterium
CGCAGGTACGCCAGCTCGTGACGCAACTCGACCAAGGGGGTATTCGACTCGTAGAGCACGTATCGCATGTTCTGCGACAACTGCAGCAGGGCCGCCGGCACGCGTTCGTCGCGATCGAGCGATAAGGAATAAAGGCTGTTCAGGGAGTTGAAAAAGAAGTGGGGGTTGATCTGCGAGCGCAGGGCGCTCAACTCGGCGTCGAGGCGCTCGCGCTCCACTTCTCGTAGCCGCTGCCGCTGCTGGTTGAGCTGAAACCAGGCCTTCGACAGCTTCAGCAAGGTGGTCAGCGACAGGTAGATCAACACGAACAACGCCAGGTCGCGCCACTCGTAATAGGAAATGAAATAGTAGCCGGGAAACAGGTGATCCGACCAGAAGCGAAAGGTGGTCTGGTTGATCCATATGGCCGACAAGCCGACAGCCAGTACTCCCAGGGCATACAGGGCATACCGACCGTGCTGCAGCCAGCGAGGGATCAGGAAAAACAGGTTCCAGTAAACCGCCCACCACAGGCTAAGGTGAAAGAGTAGCGTATAGACCCAATCCGACCAGACCGGGCGGGGCTCGTACGCAAAAAAGAACGTCAGCACCACCACGGAGGCCGACCAGAAGAGCAGGTGCTGAACCCCTCTTCCGGTCGAACCGCGTAGATCGATCGTGTGGGAAGGACTCATTTCGTTCTTACCAAGGTAAGGGTTTCCGACATGGCTTCCTTTTCTTCGGCATACTTCAGCAGGAATTTTTGCATCTCTTCCGGCGAGGCGGTGAGCACGATCGTGCCGTCGGTCGACCGCTCATGCCGGATGCGGATCTGGCGGTTCTCGACGAGGTTCTCCAGCCAGTCGTAGTCGAACATCGTGATCTGCGGTTGCCGGGCCTCATCCCAATCCAGCCGGGCGAAGGAATGGCAGGGGATCATCGGCATCAAACTGAATTCGCAGCGGGAGGTCAGCTCGCGGTCGGGATAGAAATCGAGGAAATAGTAGGGCCCGAGCTTGACCAGGTGCGTGGCATAGACTTCGGTGCTTCCCTCGTCGGTATCGGTCAGCAACAATTGGTACGACTGCCCTTTTCCGCGCTGGAAGGTCCAGGTATTGTCGTCGCCCTGCCAATCGCCTAGCAACCGTTCTTCGAAGGTCAGCACTTCGTCGGTATAGATCGGGTATAGCGACGGGATGCAGCCGCTAAGAAGGGCCGCCAGGGTCAGGGTGCATAAGAAGATCTGCTTCTTCATCTTTTTTCTTCCAAAGGTATGGGGTGGGGCAGGGGTGCGCAAAAATAGTCGTTGGTTGCCCCGATTCCGTAGGTGAATGGAGGAAAGGCGGAGATTTTTTCCTAAGTTTCCCGCAAATATGACATCATGAAACCCTTCCTTGGAATCCCCCTTTTCCTCCTCCTTTTATCCTCCTGCCGCCCCGACGCCCCGGCCGATCTGCTGTCGGAAGTCGACCCGTTCATCGGTACGGGCGGTCATGGGCACACCTTCCCCGGGGCCACGGCGCCCTTCGGGATGGTCCAGCTAAGTCCCGACACGCGGCTGACCGGCTGGGATGGCTGCTCGGGCTATCACTATACCGACCCCATGGTGTACGGATTCAGCCATACGCACCTGAGCGGTACCGGTATCCCCGACTACGCCGATGTGCTGCTCATGCCGACCACGGGCGAAGCGCGCATCCACAATGGCGCCGACGGCCAGCCGGGCTATCGATCCGCCTTTTCCAAGGAACGCGAAACGGCCGAGCCGGGCTACTACTCGACCTTCCTCGAAGATTACGACATTCAGGTCGAGCTGACCGCCAGCGAACGCGTCGGCCATCATCGCTACCGCTTCGCCGAAGGGGGCCAGGTCAACGTCATTCTCGACCTGGAGCATCGCGACGAAACGCCCCGCGCCTTCCTGCGCCGGGTGGGCGACGACGAGCTGGAGGGCTACCGCATTTCGCGGGCCTGGGCGCAGGAGCAACACCTCTACTTCGTGGCGCGTTTCTCCAAACCGATCGCCGGTCTGCGGCTGTTCCGCGATGGAGCGGAGGTCGATGGCGCTACGAGTCTGGAAGACGAGCGCATCAAAGCGGCCCTGCGTTTCGAACTCGACAGCGAGGCCGAATTGCAGGTAAAAGTGGGCATCTCGGCCGTGTCGATGGAGGGCGCCCGTCGCAACCTCGACGCCGATCCGCCGGGCTGGGCGTTCGATTCTATCCGCAGGGCGACACAGGATAAATGGCGGATAATGCTGTCGAAGGTGGAACTGACCGGCGGTACCAAAGCCGAGCGGCGGACCTTCTATACCGCCCTGTACCACACCTTCCTGGCGCCTAACCTCTTCACCGACGTCGACGGGCAGTATCGCGGTACCGATCTGAAAGTGCACCGGGCGGAAGGCTACGAGCAGTACACGGTATTTTCTCTCTGGGATACCTACCGGGCCACCCACCCCCTGTACACCATCCTCCAGGAGGAACGCACGGTCGATTTCATCCGCTCGATGCTGGCCCATTATCGCGACGGCGGCCAATTGCCGATGTGGGAACTGGCCGGCAACTACACCGGCTGCATGATCGGCTACCATGCCGTGCCGGTGATCGCCGACGCCTATCTGAAGGGCATCTACGGC
>JAGQXA010000779.1 GCA_020436865.1 Saprospiraceae bacterium
ACCAACACATCCTTATCCCCAAAATTGTCGTAGCCGGAAACGATGACGATCTCGTCGTTCTGTAGTCCGCTGAGAACTTCGTAGTAGTTGGGGTTTTGGTTGCCGAGGCGGATCTCGCGCTTGTAGGCCACGCCTTCCCGAGGATCGAGCACATAGACCCAATTGCCGCCGGTGGTCTGGTAGAAGCCGCCACGGGCCAGGAGGGTGCTTTCCTTTTCAGCGCTCAGTTCCAATTTGACGCTGACGCTTTGACCGCGCTTGATCCCTTCAGGAGTCTTCCCGGTAAAGACCATGTCGACCAAAAAGACGCCGTCGGTCACCTGCGGGTAGATCTTTTTGATCTGCAGAAAAAAGCGCTCGCCGGCAAATTCGAAGGAGCCTTCCTGCTCGAGAAAGACGCGCGAAATGTAGAACTCGCTGACGCGCACCTGGATCTTGAAGCTGTTGAGATTGTCGATCGTGGCGATGTTCTCGCCGGGCGAGACCAGCTCGCCGATCTCGAGGTTGAGACCGGAAAGCTGACCTTCGATCGGCGCCCGGACAACGAGGTTGTCCAGGTTTTGTCGGGTGATTTCCAGGTTGCGCTCCATGAGGTCAAGCGACGATCTCATCTGCGACGCTTGCAGGGCCTGGTAAGCGCTGTCCTTTTCAATGGTGGCCCGTAGCAGTTTCTTGCGACGAAGCAGGTTCTCGTACTCGTCTTCCATTTCTTCCAATTCCACTTTGGCGATGACCTTCCCGGCGAAAAGCTCGCGGTTGCGGGCCAGCCGGCCATCGGTCAGATCGATCTGGTATTCTACATTCAATAGTTGCTCCTGCAGGTTCAGACTCTGTTGCTCCATGAGCAGGGAAGTATTGCGGATCTGGTTGATCTGGGCAATGACGTTGGCCTCCTGGTTCAAGGAGGTCAATAGCAGATCGGGGTTGCTCAGCCGGAGTATGACCTGTCCGGCCTCGACCATGGCGCCGTCTTCCACCAGCTTCTCCTCTACCTTGCCCCCCTCGAGGGCGTCGAGGTACACCGTTTTGATCGGCATGACCACGCCGGTCACGGGAATGAACTCCTGAAAAATGCCCGTCTTGACCGTGTCCAGCTGCAAGCGCTCGGTGCGCACGTTCAGCCGCGACTCGCCGGCATTGCGCCAGACGTTGCTGATCAGGAAACCCGCCGCGGCAAGGACCACGACGATCAGCGCGACGCGCTGCCAGGTGAAAGTCCGTTTTTCGATTTTTCGATCCATACCTAAATGCATGGAAGAAGCGTGCCAAAGTTTTTATGCATTGAAAATCAACAACTTAAGCACACACAAAAAAGGCGGGCACAAAAAACTGTCCGCTACTGAACGATCGGGTGTTCGAAATCGGACAGTTTATCGGTACCTTTGGAGTAATGCGCAAACTGACCGACACGACCGTTCTGGTGATCGACGACGAGGAAGACATCCTTTTCACCATCAAGATGTTGCTGAAGAAGCACATCGGCAGCGTTTTTACCGAATCCAACCCTTTTCATTTGCCCCGCCTGATCCGGCAACACCAACCCGATCTCATTTTGCTGGATCTCAATTTTCGCTCCAGCGCCACCACCGGCGAAGAGGGGCTGAACTGGCTGGCGAAGATCAAGGAGGTCAGTCCGGAAACCCAGGTCATCATCATCACCGCCCATGGCGACGTGGAGATTGCGGTCAGGGCCCTCAAGCAAGGGGCGACCGACTTCATCGAAAAGCCCTGGCATAATGAAAAGCTGCTCTCCACCGTGCGCTCCACGCTCGAACTCGCCCTTTCCCGCCGGGAGATCGGCAGGCTGGAGCAAACGCGCGCGGCGCTGACCGACGAGTTGCAAGCGCTGACCGGCCAGATCGTCGGCCGTTCGGAAGCCATGCAGAGCATTTTCCGAACGATCGAAAAAGTGGCCAAGACCGACGCCAACGTGCTGATCCTCGGCGAGAACGGCACCGGTAAGGAAATGGTAGCGCGGGCGATCCACCAGGCCTCGCCCCGGCGGAACGAGGTGTTCGTGAAGGTCGACGTCGGTTCCATTCCCGAATCGCTGATCGAAAGCGAACTGTTCGGCCACAAGAAGGGCGCCTTCACCGATGCGCGCGAAGACCGGCAAGGGCGCTTCGAAGCCGCCCAGAACGGCACGCTGTTCCTCGACGAGATCGGCAACCTGTCGCTGCAGGCGCAGAGCAAATTCCTGTCGGCCATTCAGAATATGGCGGTCACCCCCGTGGGCAGCAACCGGCCCGTGGCGGTCGACTTCCGGCTGATCTGCGCCACCAACGAATCGCTGAGCGAGCGAGTGCTCGAGCGCAGTTTTCGGCAAGACCTTCTCTACCGCATCAATACGGTGGAGATCCACGTGCCACCCCTGCGCGAACGCATCGGCGACATCCCGGTACTGGTCGGGCATTTCGTCGGGCTGTTCCAGGAAAAATACCGGAAAGAAGATCTGGCCGTTGCGCCGGAGGCCCTCCGGCTTCTGGAAAGACATCCCTGGCCGGGCAACGTACGCGAACTGCAACACGCCCTCGAGCGCGCCATCATCCTGTCGGATTCCGACCTCCTCCTGCCGGAAGATTTTCGCTTCCTCGGCAACGAGCCGGAACTGCCGGAGGGCGATCCTGCCTCGACCCTCAACATCGAAGAGATGGAACGCAAGTTGATCCTGCAGGCCCTGCAGATCCACAAGGGAAACATCTCCAAAGCGGCTGACGACCTGGGGCTGACCCGGGCCGCCCTGTACCGTCGGCTGGATAAGTTTGGTCTGAAGTGAGAAGTGAGAGGTGAGAGGTGGGTGCAGAGATTTTCAGTATCCAGTATCCAGTATCCAGAGTATGTTCAAAAATTTCAAGATACAAGTACTCTTCTATCTCGGCGCCATTCTGCTGGTCGTCGTCGGAGCTGGCGCGTCGATCTTCCTGTTGGAAACAGAGGCCTACCTGTTGGTCTTGGTACCGGTGTTGGTACTATTGATCTGGCGTTTGTTCCGGCAGGTGGACAAGACCAATCGCGAGATCGCCAATTTTCTGGCCAACATCCAGTACAACGACTACGAGGCCCACTTTCCGGAATCGCGGGCCGCGGCCGATTCGTACCAGAAGCTGCACAGCGCTTTCAACCTGGTGACGGAGAAATTTCGCGATATCCGTTCGGAAAAGGAGGCGCAGTTCCAGTTTCTGCAGGCCATCGTCGAGAATGTCGACACCGGCTTGATCTGTTTCGATCAGGAAGGCAAAACCGTGCTGATCAACAAGGGGTTACAGCAGATATTGCACAAATCGTACTTTCCCAACTTCGCGGCCGTGCGTTCGTACAGTGAAAGCATGTACGAGGCGCTGCAATCCATCGCGCCCGGCGAGCGCTTGCTGGTCAAGCTCGTGGTGAACAACCAGATCGTACAGCTGGCCGTCCGCAAGACGATCTTGCAGATGCGCGACGATGCCCTGCATCTGTATGCCCTGCACAATATTCACGCCGAGCTCGAAGACCAGGAGGTAGCCAGTTGGCAGAAGCTGATCCGCATCCTCACCCACGAGATCATGAACTCGGTGGCCCCCGTGGTCAGTCTGGCCGAAACGACCAGCGAGATGATGGAGGAAAGCGACCGGCTGTCGGGCGATTCGCTCGACGACATTCGCAAATCCATTCAGGCCATTCGCCGCCGCAGCGCCGGGCTGCTCCACTTCACCGAAACCTACCGGCAGCTGACCAAGATCCCGCCGCCCAAGTTCGAAGCCTGTGACCTGGTCGAGATCATCGAGCACGTACTAACTCTGCTAAAGCCCGAGCTGGAACGCCGCGGGATCTCCGTCGACCGCCAGTACAAGGAAAAACAGTACGAAGCCCAGCTCGATCCCGATCTGATCGAGCAGGTGTTCATCAACCTGCTGAAGAATGCCATGGACGCCCTCGAAGAAAGCGCGGAACCCGCCATTGCCATCCACCTCTTCAAAAGCCTAGAGGGAGAACTGGAGGTCCAGATCGCCGACAACGGCCCCGGCATCCCGCCCGAGTTGCTCGACGAGATCTTCGTGCCGTTCTTTACCACCAAGAAAGAAGGGAGCGGGATCGGACTGAGCCTCTGCCGGCAGATCATCCAGATGCATAAGGGCAACCTCTTCGCCTACTCGCAAATGGGAAAGGGAACGGTGTTTACGGTGAGAATTTGAATGCAGAGGTGGCAGAGGTGGAAAACGGTTGGCCGATACAGTTGGCAGGTATTGTTGGCAGGGAGCAAGGGGCCAGCTTCGCTGGGGCAAGGGGGCGCCTGATCAACATCCCGGCTCTGAAGGAGCACCGGAGAACCTCTTAGAGGTACCCCCCCTCTCTGGCCCCACGCGACGAATTTGAGAACCTTTGCGACATATCTGCTAGCACTCTGAGCCGCCTTCCCGGCACCTTTGTAGAGACAAACATGGTCGGCCTCCCGGCAATCGGCGCCGACCCATTATTTCTCTACAAAATCAGATCCAATGAATCGGATTTCTTTACTTCTCCTTGCAATCGCACTGCTGCAATTTCAACCGGCCTTCGGCCAAACCTATGAGACCGTGGCCGCTGGCCTGAGCCTTCCCAACGGACTTACCCTCGATACCGACGGTAATCTGTGGATCGCCGCCGTGGGCACGGGCAACGACGACGGGCAGATCGTGGTAGTTACCCCCGCCGGCGACACACACACGGCCGTCAGCGGATTGCCGTCGACCAGCGACCCGGCGACCATGGAAACGGCAGGCGCCTGGAAAGCCTATATCCTGGGCGATACGCTGGCCGTGCTCGTCGGCGAAACCGCAACCGACGGCGCAGCGGTGTACTTCTTCGACCGTTCGTCCTATACTCCGGGGGATACGCCCTTCACCCTGGCCGAACAGATCGGCAAGATCGACATCGGCAGCTATGTGCTTGGCCAGGGCTTTACGGAAACCAATCCCTATCGAGTGGCCTGGATGTCCGACGGCAACGCCTACATCGTCGATGCCGCAGCCAATTCGGTGCTGAAATGGGAAGGCGCGACCGATGCTCTAAGCATCGTCGCTACCTTCGACCCCATTCCCAATACCTACACCCCTTTCCCTCCTTTCATCGACTACGTTCCGACCGGCATCGTTGCCGATCCGGATGGCGGCGCCTACGTGTGCAACCTTACCGGCTTCCCCTTCGTGCCGGGCATCGCTCAGGTGCTGAGCCTGGAGGACAACGGCACGTACACCACTTTCGCCGGCAACCTGTCACAAACGGTCGAGCTGGAATTCGACCCGGAGGGGAATCTCTATGTGCTCCAATTCGGGCTTTTCGATGAAATGGGCGCACCGATGTTCGGTTCTGCCAAGATCACGAAGATCGCCGCCGGGGGCGAAGAGAGCACCTTTCTGGAAGGCTTCGGCCCCTGCGGCGGTATGACCCTCGACGGACAGGGTGGCGTGTATGTAGGAAACCTGTTCACCGGCGAGGTATCGCACGTCACTTTCCCCAGCAGCAGCCGGGAAGCTCTTCTGCCTACCCTTGCCGTGACGGCCACGCCCAACCCCTTTGGCGGTAGCACAGAGGTGCATTTCACTTTGGAAAAAGCGGCCGAGGTGCACTATCGGGTCCTGGACCAGTTCGGACGAAGCATAGCGGGCGGCGCACTCGGAC
>JAGQXA010000780.1 GCA_020436865.1 Saprospiraceae bacterium
CTCCCACTCGCTCTCTCCCGATGCTTTCGTAGTAGAACCCCAGTTCTCGCATTTGATCGAGATCGTACAGGTTGCGGCCGTCGAAGATCAGGGGTTGGTGGAGCAGGCGTTTCATCACTTCGAAGCTAGGGGTCCGAAACACGCTCCATTCGGTCAGGATGGCCAGGGCGTCGGCGCCGACGAGGGCCTCCCCTTGGTCCTGCGCGAAAAATACCCGTTCGCCGTAAAGCGCCCGCACGTTGTTCATGGCTTCCGGGTCGAACACCCTGATCCGGGCGCCGCTCTGCAGGAGACGGTCGATGGTATACAGGGCCGGCGCTTCGCGGATGTCGTCGGTATTCGGTTTGAAGGCCAGGCCCCAAAGGGCGATGGTCTTGCCCGACAGCTCGCCCTGAAAATATTGCTGGATCTTATCGGCCAGGCGCAGGCGTTGGTGGTCGTTGACGTTCATGACCGCCTGCAGGATCTTGAAATCGTACTGAAAATCGAGGGCGGTCTTGGCGAGGGCCTGCACATCTTTCGGGAAGCAACTACCGCCGTACCCCACGCCGGGAAACAGGAAGCGCTTGCCGATCCGGGTGTCGCTGCCCATGCCGAGGCGGACCATATCGACATTCGCGCCCACCTGCTCGCAGAGGTTGGCCATTTCGTTCATAAAGGAAATGCGCGTCGCGAGATAGGAGTTGGCGGCGTACTTGGTCATCTCGGCCGACCGTTCGTCCATCATGATGATCGGATTCCCTTGCCGGACAAAGGGCTCGTACAGCTGCCGCATGATCTTGCGGGCTCGCTCGGAGCTCGTGCCGATCACCACCCGGTCGGGTTTGAGGAAATCATCGACGGCTACGCCTTCGCGCAGGAACTCCGGGTTCGACACCACGTCGAAGAGCTCGGCCGACAAACCTCCAGCCTCGAGGTGAGCGGCCACTTTTTCGGCGGTGCCGACCGGCACCGTGCTCTTATCCACGATGATCCGGTATTCGCTGATCATGCCCGCCAATTGGTCGGCCACGTTCAATACGAAAGACAGATCGGCCGAACCGTCGGCGCCGGGCGGCGTCGGTAGCGCCAGAAATAAGATCTGGGCGTGGTCGACCGCTTCCTGCAGATCGGTCGTAAAGCGCAGCCGGCCCTGCTTGGTATTCCGCTCGAAGAGCAACTCCAGCCCCGGTTCGTAGATGGGAACCTCCCCATTTCGCATGCGTTCGACTTTGGCCGCGTCAATATCGACGCAGACCACCTGATTGCCCGTTTCGGCAAAACAAGTGCCGGTCACCAGGCCCACATATCCCGTACCCACAACGGCTATGTTCATAGACAGTAGATTTTAGGTTTTTTGAAATGAGCGGTAAAGTTAAGTAATCGCCCAAACTTGCCCATCCACCCGATTGAGGAAGAGTGGGGGAAAAGTAGGTTATATGACATGCTTATCGTTATTTTTGCAATCCACCCATACCCAAGCCTGCATGGATATCTACGCCAAAAAATCCAGGTGGAAGCTCTACCTGGCAATCACGGGGGTGATCATCGTGCTGATCTCTCTGTTCTACACCAACTACCTGGCCTCTAAACTGGCCATCGAAGAGCGCAACAAAGTGCAACACTGGCTGCGCGCCCAGGAAGCGCTCAGCAAGCAGCTTTCCCCTACTTGTGAAGCCTGTGCCGATTTCACGCTCGAATTCGAGTTGCTGCAGGCCAACAAGACCATCCCCGTGATCCTCGTGAGCGAAACCGGGACCATCGTCGACGCCGTCAACTTCGGCAACGGGCGCGATACCAATAAGGTGTTTCTGCAAAAGGAACTCGAAAGCCTCCAGGCCGGCGGCTTCGAACCGATCGAAGGAGAGGGGCACCGCCTGTTCTACAAGAACTCCCGCCTGCTCACCCAACTCAAGTTCTTCCCCATCATCCAGCTGATCCTCATCGCCGCCTTCATTCTGTCGGGCTACCTGGGCTTCAGCGCCGCCCGGCGAGGAGAACAAAACCGGGTGTGGGTAGGCATGGCCAAGGAAACCGCCCATCAACTCGGCACTCCGACCTCGGCGATCATCGGCTGGATCGAACACCTCAAGGCCATCCGCGAAGATGACGAAGAGGTCAGCGAAGTGCTCGGAGAACTGCGCAGCGACGTCAACCGCCTCGAACTCATCGCCGACCGCTTCTCCAAGATCGGTTCGGCGCCGGAATTGCGACCGACCGACATCTACGACGAACTCGAGAAGATCCGCGCCTATATGCAGCGCCGGGCCCCGCGCAAGGTGGCCTTCGACTTCCCCGGCACCGCACAGCCGCCCTTGCTGGTGTACGTCAATGCCCACTTGTTCGACTGGGTCCTGGAAAACCTGCTGCGCAACGCACTCGA
>JAGQXA010000140.1 GCA_020436865.1 Saprospiraceae bacterium
GGAAGCCGCCAAGGCCTATTCCAGGTACGAGAACTTCATCCCCTCCTCTTTGCTCGATGCGACACGCAGTGTAGACGGAGAAAGCGCGGCAACGGAAACCCGGCGCAGCCGGCGCAACTGGCCGACCGTCGAGGAGTTGAGCGGCAAGCTGTTTTGGTATGATTTCGCCTTTACGGCGGTAGTGGCTCTCATTGCCGTTCTGCTAGGCCTGAACCTCCTGTGGGTCGGCGACACCACCTGGGGCGATGCCCAGGATGTACTGACGGCCGTACTGTGGGGGCTCGGTCTGCACACTGTGGGCAATCAGGCTTTCCAGGGCGTGTTCAAGCTGAAAGAAGAGCTCGGCAGTAGTTCAGGAGATGCCAATTAGACCATCCAAGCCGGCCGGAAGTTTCTCCGACAAGGGCCGGTAAAAGAGCATTTGCATGTTCCGAATTTCCCACTTCGATCACATCGGATTGCGCGTGCGCCACCTGGAGCGCTCGGCCCGCTGGTACGAGCAGGTGTTAGGGCTGACCCGGGTACAACCCGAAGAATGGCAGCCGTTTCCGATCTTTCTGGTGGCCGGCGGCACCGGCCTCGCCCTGTTTCCACCCCATACGGACGATCCCGAGTCGCTGCCGTCGGGCGATTGGCTCATCGTCGATCATTTCGCCTTTCGGGTCGACGCCGAGAACTTCGAACTTGCCCAACGGCATTTGAACGAGTTGGGGATCGAGTTCCAGATACAGGATCATCACTATTTCCACTCCCTCTATTTTCGCGATCCCGACGGCCACAAGGTCGAGCTGACCACGGCGGTCAAGGCTCTGGAGGGCTTGTAGGCGCCGGCATCCGCGGCGACTACAACTCCGCGACCTTTTGTAACAGCCAGTCTTTGTTGATCATCACGCGGGTGCGCTCGATGCCGCGATTGAGCTTGTCGATCTCCTCGCCGAAGCGCGTCTTGGAAAGATAGGGAGCCCGCTCGCGCAGGATCATGGCCTTCTTGGTGAAGCGCAACAGGTTGCGGAAGGCCTGTACCCGATCGTCGGCCAGCAGGCGGTTGCGTTGGAGGAACTGCTGGAAGGCGTCGGAGAGCGAGAGCAGGGCGTCGTACTCTTCGAGGTCGTAGTAGGTGCGCAAGAGCAAGGAGCGGGCGCCCAGGTAGTAGCGGATATCCTTGTACTCCACCCGGTGCAGGAGTTCGAGCACTTCGCCCAGGCGGCCGGTGCTATAGAGGAAGGAGGCGAGGTTGAAGGTATAGGCGTTCTCTGCCACCGAGGGGTGCAGGCGTTCGCGGTAGTGGTGGATGAAATCGTACACCCATTGGTTCTCGCGCAGGCGCAGGCCGATGGTCACGATATTCTTGTAGTGCCATTCCGGTAGATGGTCGTTGACGAAGATCAGCTCTTTCGACAGCTGGGTTTGATAGATCTCCAGGGCCTTGCGCAGGTAGGGGGTTTGTCCGCGGTTGATCTGTTCGATGCAATAGTTCTGCAGGTAGTTGTAGACCAATTGCTGCTCTTCGGGAGGAAAATAAGGCTGCGTTTCCTGCAGGGCCGTCCAGATCTCGTCGAAGGAGATGTCCGGCTCGCCGTTGAGCAGGCGGTATAGTAAGAAATACACCGATACCGAAGGTACCTGCCGGTAGTAATTCCAGCGGTCGCGCACTTCTTCCAGCACGTGAGGCAGGAGATGGAGCGAGTAGCTCACCTTCAGAATGCGCTTGCGCACGACCATTTCGCAGGCATCTTTGAGCTTTTCGGTGAGGAAATACAGGTCTAGCTGTTCCTGCTTGTCCTCGATATGGTCGTCGTGCTCGTGCCGGCCCAGTTCGGCGAAATACCGGTCGGCCTCGGCGGCCAGCTGGTACTGCAGCCGATGGTACGCGGCCGTCTGGTAGGCCGTTTGCTGCAATTGCCGGCGAGACTTGTTCAATTCCTTTTCATACAGGTCATATTGCCGGCGCCGCCGCAACTGCTTGAGCAGGCGGGTGCGCGGACCGGCCTGCTCCTCCTGGAAGGCTTCCCACTCCAGAAACTGCTCCAGCAAACGCTGAGTGTAGGTGAAGACGAGAGCCAGCCGCGCCTGTTCGTGTTTTTCGCCCGGAAACAGTAGCCGGAATAACCTCTGCCGGTCGCAGGTTTGCTCGTCGAAGCGCGGATAGACCTCCGACAGATAGGCGACGAGCCGACGCACATCTTCGCGTTTGTTGTGAAACGGCGAACCGACAAACTCCACAAAGCGGCTCATCTCCCGGCGTTCGACGTTGGCCAGCAGACGGATCAGCTTATTGTTTTTCATTGATTAACTCAATAAATGAGTTTACAAAATACTGATTATAAATTTTTTATAACTGATTATGTCAATAATTTTCTCAAAAAATGCGGAAAAAAGTTTTTTTTTCTCAGGAGATGTATGTGGATTTTTGTACCTGAGAAAAAGTTCTCTTTGCATCCCAAATCGAAACTAAATTGCTATGACCACCATGAACGCCTTTCTGCGGACGCTCGCTAGCGCCCTCTTCTTCTTCCTGGCCGCCACCGCCCTGGCCCAGCCTACCGTTTACCTGACCCCCGATCTGGTGGAGGTGCAAACAGGCGATGAATTTTGCCTGGAGTTTCGCACCCTCGATTTTACCGACCTGCAGGAAATGCGTTTCTCGGTGCGATGGGATCCCGAGGTCGTGACGCTGACCGACATTCCGGCCGGCAGCCTGAACCCCAATGTCGCGAACCTGAGCATCGACGACTTCACCTACGACAACGATGCGGGTTACCTCGTTTTCGACTGGAAAGTAGTGGAAACGCCCCCCTGTCCGTCGGCCGACGATGTAGCGACCCTGGCCGATGGCGAAGTGCTGTTCGAACTCTGTTTCGGCGGACTGTATGGTTTTACCGAAGTGACCATTGGCAACGAGCCGGAATCGATCTACGTCACCCGCCTCAATTCCTGCCCGCAGAATATCGGCATGTTCACCGACGGGGCGATCGTTTTCGTGGATTGCTGCGAGTTCTGCGTGGAGTTCGAAGGACTGACCGCCGGCGATCCCTTCGGTTCGATCAACGGCGACCTTCCCGGCGATCTGCTGCTGACCGAAGATGCGGTGGCCGTGACGATGCACCCCTTTACCAATTCCAGCGGATCGACCACCTTCGGCGGTGGGATCGTGGCCGACGCCGTGCTGACCGCTTACCCGCCGATCGACAATAACTACCTGGGTTTGGGCAACATCGCGCTTTCCTTCGACTTCAGCCAGTTGCCCGCTCCGGTCAACGGCGCCCGCTTCGGCTTTGTCGACGCCGGCGGCACGGTCAACCTCGCCGTCAACGGCGAAGCGGTCAACGTGGCCTTCACCATGTTGCAACTGCCTCTCGAGATCGCCCCCGGCATAACGCTGACCCTCTACCCGGAAGTCGACAACGACAACGGCCTGGTGTACGGCTGGGCCTTCCTGGAAGGCCCCATCGAAACGCTGCTGATCGGCGGGCAGGAACTGGCCATCGACAACGTCTGCCCCTCCCTCGCCGACTTCACGCCGCCCTGCCAGCTCAGCGAACTGACGGTTGTGCAGGCCCCTTGCCAGGACAACGACTCCTTTTTCGTCGACCTCGATCTTATCTACCAGAATGTGGGCGTTTCCGGCTTCAGCGTGCAGGGCAACGGCAACGACTATGGCATTTTTGAATACGCCGATCTGCCGGTCACCCTCGGGCCGCTGCCGGGCGACGGCACCTTCTACGAGTTCGTGGTACAGGATGTGGACCATCCCGATTGCTCGATCGCGATCGACTACGCGGTGGTCGACTGCGACGAGAGTTGCGTACAACTGGAAGACCTTCCCGCCGGAACGTACTATGGCACCGAGTCCGGACAAAGTCCCGGAGACCTCATGTTCTCGGAAAATGGCGTCGACATCTTCCTCGACGAGTTCATGTATTCCAACGGCAACACCGGTTTCATGAACGTGTACGTCGACGAAGCCGGGTTTGGCTATCCCAGCCTGTTCACCGCCAATACGGCCTTCATGGGCAACATTAGTATGTTGTATGATTTTAGCGGTCTGGCCGATCCGGTCGTTTCGGTCAGTTTCGCGTTTGCGCACGGCGGCGGCGAGAACAACTTTGCCGTTAACGGCGGTACGGTCTTCGTCGTCAACGATTTCACGGAGCTAACCCTATTGACTATTCCGAATGTTTCCATCGATGTGGTCACTACTCCTTTCGCCCTGATTGCGGGCTATGTGACCCTGACGGGAAATATCGAGTCTTTGCTGATCGGCGGACAAGAGCTGATCATCGACAACATCTGCTTCGTGACGGCGACGCAGCCGGCCTGTGAGATCTTCGACCTCGTCGTCGAGCCTCAACCCTGTACCCCGAACGGCGTGTTCTTCGTCGACCTCGATTTTCAGTACCAGAATGTCGGTTCCAACGGCTTCAGCGTACACGGCAACGGCAACGATTACGGCGTATTCGGCTATGACGAGTTGCCGGTCACCCTGGGCCCCCTTTCCGGCGACGGTACAACGGTCTGGGAGTTTGTCGTGACAGACGTCGATTTTCCCGATTGCTCCAATTTCGCAGTGATCGATCCGGTCGATTGTCAGGGCGACTGCGGGATACACGATCTGTCGGCCGAGCTGCTGCAGGTGACGAGCAACGGATTGAAATTTCTGATCAATTTCATTCCGGTCAATACGCAGGGCAGTGGTTTCGACCTGTTCTTCAACGACGACTACATCGGCTTTTTCCCGTACTCCGACGTACCCTTCGACATCGTGCTGCCTTGCACGAACAGCCCGACCGGCACGATCACCGTTTGCGACAGCGACAGTCAGAGCTGTTGCTCGACCGTTGAAGTGGAAACGCCGCCCTGCGGCGGCGGAGGTTGTCACATTTTCGATGTCGTGGTGGAAGCCGGCCCTTGCAATAACGACGGCTTCTTCTTCGTCGACCTCGACTTCCAATACCAGAACGTAAGCGGCGATGGCTTCACGGTGACGGGCGGCGGACTGGATTGGGGCGCCTTTGGCTATGACGAGCTGCCGATCACACTGGGCCCGTTGGCGGGCGACGGCACGACCGTTTATGAATTTGTGGTGAAAGATGTGGCGCATCCCGACTGCTCTGATTTTGCCGTGCTGGGTCCGATCGACTGCAACAATGGCGCCTGCAATATTTCCGATCTGACGACCGAGCTGCTGTCGACCACTGCCGACGGCCACTGGGTGCTGGTCGATTTCAATTCGGTCAATACCGGCGGTCTGGGCTTCGATCTGTTCTTTAACGGCGACTTTCTCGGTTTCTTCAACTA
>JAGQXA010000781.1 GCA_020436865.1 Saprospiraceae bacterium
AACTGAACTACCAGACCAAGTTATAAGATGCAAGTGCATTATCTAGCACTTCAGTTGGAGGCTGAACCCGTCCCGACAAAGTCGGGATGCCAGGCCGGCATTCTAACCAACTGAACTACCAGACCAACATTTTTTTGCCTCGTCAAAGGGAGCTTTTTCCCGGAGGCGAGTGCAAATGTATAACAGTTTTCCATGTCGCGCAATAAACTATCTCAAAAAATAAAAAAAAAATTAAATCGCCGGGGTTCTGCAGGGGGTTTGCTAATTTTGTAAGCTGCGGTCCGGATGCTGTGTGCTCGATGCTGATCCGGGGCCGTTCGAACATTTGCAGGTTTGGGTTGGCGCTTGATAGCGGCAGCCCTTCAAACGCACGGGATTATGGTATTCTTGGATTTTGAACAACCGTTGGAGAAGCTCTACGAGCAGTTGGAGAAGATCAAGCAGGTGGGCGAAGAAGGCGAGGTCGACGTAGAACCCATGATCAAGGAGCTGGAAAACCTGATCCGCAACAAACGCAAGGAGATATACAGCAATCTCACCGGCTGGCAAAAAGTACAGCTATCCCGCCATCCCGAACGACCCTATACGCTCTTCTACATCCGCAATATGTGCAAGAAGTTTCAGGAGCTTCATGGCGACCGTTGTTTCAAAGACGATAAGGCGATTGTCGGCGGATTGGCCAATCTCGACGGGCAAAATGTCGTCATCCTCGGGCACCAGAAAGGGGTCAATACCAAGATGCGGCAGTACCGCAACTTCGGCATGGCGAATCCCGAAGGCTACCGCAAGGCCTTGCGCCTGATGAAACTGGCCGAGCGCTTCAACCTGCCCATCGTTTGCCTGATCGACACGCCCGGCGCTTTCCCGGGGCTGGAGGCGGAAGAGCGGGGCCAGGCCGAGGCGATCGCCCGCAACCTCTTCGAAATGGCCCAACTGAAAGTGCCGGTCGTATGCGTCGTCATCGGTGAAGGCGCTTCGGGTGGGGCCATCGGCATCGGTCTGGGCGATCGGGTCTATATGCTCGAAAATACCTGGTATTCGGTGATCTCTCCGGAATCCTGCTCGTCCATTCTTTGGCGCAGCTGGGATTACAAGGAACAAGCTGCAGAAGCCCTCAAACTGACGGCCGATCATATGTACGAATTCGGCCTGATCGACGGAATTATCCGCGAGCCGCTGGGCGGCGCGCACACGGCCCCGGAAGAAATGGCCAAACTCCTGAAACGACAGATCAAAAAAGCCCTTTCCGAACTGATGGAAATGAGCCCGGAAGATCGCATCGATGCGCGAATCAACAAGTACGCTTCGATGGGCGTGTTCGAACGGGCGATCGAGTCGGTCGACGAAGAGGACGACCAAGGAGCCTGAGCCCCAATTTCACCCAAGGCCGGATCTCGCCGGCCTGACCAATCGAAAGGACATGGATGCTTTATACGGCATGCGCAAGAAATGGCACCAACGGATGCTCAATCGCCATCTGCAACAGCGACAGATCCGGCATCATTCCATTAATTTCAATACTGCCCGCAAGATCGGGATCCTCTTCGAGGGCACTGAACTGGCTCAACGCGAACCAGTGATCGCCTTCTCCGAGAAACTCAAGGCACTACAGAAATCGGTCAAACTGCTTGCCTATATCGACAATCGTCTCGACGCCGAAGGCTTTGTCTTCAAGTCCTTTAACCGCAAGGAACTCGACTGGCTGCTTCGCCCGAGATCGGAAGAGGCGCTCGAGTTCATGAACACCTCTTTCGACATCCTGATCAACTTCTCGTTGAAGGAGCACTTGCCGCTGGAATACCTCGCCGCCTGCTCCAAAGCCCATTTCCGGGTCGGCCCATTTACCGCACATACGTATTGCTACGAACTGATGATCGACCTGCCGGCCGGAAAAGGCCTTCCCGCCTTCATCGAACAGGTCGAGATTTATCTCAACAAGATGCAATCGACGCATGAAGCAGCAGCAGT
>JAGQXA010000012.1 GCA_020436865.1 Saprospiraceae bacterium
CTGGTACATGAGGTGAAATACAGCGGCGAACAGGCCGCCAGGCAGGGGTGGACGGTGCGGTTCTAGTGGTTAATTGGTTTATTAGGGGATTGGTTTATTAGGGGATTGGTTTATTAGGAGATTGGGTTATTGGGGGATTGGGTTATTGGGGGGGGCTTTGTGCAGGTATGCAACGGTTATCCGCCCCAATCTTCCCAATTACCCAATTACCCAATTACCCAATTACCCAATAAACTAATACAAGGCCGCCGGGCTATACTTCTCCACGAACTCCTTCATTTCGTCTACCATTTCCGGCGAGCCGATGGCGATGGTGGCCCGTTGATGGAGGGTCTCCGGCTGGATATCGAGGATGCGCTGCAATTGGCAGCTGATGGATTTGCCGCCGGCTTGTTCGACCACGAAGGAGAGTGGATTACATTCGTAGACCAGGCGCAACTTTCCGTGTTGATACTTGCGGGTGTTGGGGTAGAGGAAGATCCCTCCCTGGAACAGGATGCGGTGCACATCGGATACCATCGAACCGATATAGCGCAGGCGCAGGTTGAGGTCGGAACAGTGGTCGATGTAGCGGCGCATTTCGACGTCGAACTTCAGGTAATAGCCTTGGTTGACGGAGTAGTAGTGCCCCCGGGCGGGGATCTGGATATCGCGATGCGAGAGGCAGAACTCGCCGATCGAGGGATCGAGGGTAAAGCCGTTCACACCCCGGCCGGTGGTGTAGACCAGCAGGGTGGAGGTGCCATAGAGCACATAGCCGGCGGCGACCAGTTCGGTGCCTTTTTGCAGAAAGTCTTCCAGCGTGCAGGGACCGGAGGGGTCGCTCTTGCGGCGATAGATGCCAAAGATGGTTCCGACCGAGACGTTGACATCGATATTGGAGGAACCGTCGAGGGGGTCGAACACGACGACGTATTTGGAAGTTTTGTCGGCCAGGGCAGGGATGGGGATGAAGTCCTCGTTTTCCTCGGAGGCGATGCCGCAGCACTCGCCGCTGTTCTTGAGGCAGTCGATCAGTTTTTCATTGGCGTACAGGTCGAGCTTCTGCACGGTATCGCCGGAGGTGTTGGAGCCGTCGGCCACACCCAGGATACTGACCAGGCCGGCCTTGTTGACTTCGCGGTTGACAATCTTGGCAGCAACGCCGATATCGCGTAAGAGTCCGGTCAGTTCGCCCGAAGCAAAAGGAAAATCTTTTTGCCGCTGGATGATGAATTCATCGAGGGTTACAATGCGGTTCATGTCGTGGTGGAGTTTGGTTGGATAAATTCCGGTGCGGGAATCCCGATTTTAGGTTAGGGCGGTCGCTCGGTAAAGATAGGCAGAATTCCCATATTCTTCCCGACAAACACTTAACTTTAGCCCCTGAAAAACAATCCCCAACCTCAGGGGTTTAGGAATTAGTATTCAGTATCCCCGCCTACGCTAATCCCGATTGCAATCGGGAACGGCGGGCAAAGCAGTATCGAGTATCCCCTTGAAAGATCTTCGCCACCTCAATAAGTATTTCTTCCGCTACCGCTGGCATTTCCTGTGGGGGATCATATTTGTATCGGCTTCCAACTACTTTCGGGTATTGCAGCCCCAGATGGTCCGCGAGGCATTGGACCTGGTGATCGAGAACGTCAGTTTGTTTCGTCTGTTCGACAGCTTTTCCAATCAGAGTTTGCTGTTCGCCGAACTGGGCAAGATCTTGTTGTACTTTGGCCTCCTGGTCTTGGTGCTGGCCTTGCTCATGGGCGTGTTCATGTATTTCATGCGACAAACGATCATCGTCATGTCGCGCCTCATCGAATACGATCTGCGGAAGTCCATCTTCGGCCATTACGAAAAACTGAGTCTGGCCTTCTACAAGCGAAACAATACCGGCGACCTGATGTCGCGCATCACCGAAGACGTCTCGAAAGTGCGCATGTATCTGGGCCCGGCGGTGCTTTACGGGATCAATCTGGTTTCCCTGTTCGTACTGGTGATCTACGCCATGGTCAGCGTTAGTTGGGAGTTGACGCTGTACAGCCTGGCGCCGCTTCCCCTCCTTTCGGTATCGATCTATTACGTGAGCAATCTGATCAATAAGCGCAGCGAAGTCATCCAGAAGCAGTTGGCCCGCCTCAACTCCATTGCTCAGGAAGTGTACTCGGGCATTCGCGTGGTGAAATCGTATGTGCAGGAGCGCTTCATGGGCAAGTATTTTGCCGAACAGAGCGAAGATTACAAAGAGAAAGCCATGCAGTTGGCAAAGGTCGACGCGCTCTTTTTTCCGGTGATGTTGCTGCTGATCGGGGCCAGCACGGTCATCACCGTGTACATCGGCGGTTTGCAGGTGGTGAGCGGAAAGATCACGACCGGCAATATCGCCGAGTTCGTCATCTATGTGAATATGCTCACCTGGCCGGTGACGGCCATCGGATGGATCGCCTCCATCGTGCAGCAGGCGGCCGCGTCGCAGCGGCGCATCAACGAATTTCTGCACACCGAACCGGAGATCGTCAGCGAGGTCGACGAAGATCTTCCGATACAGGGCCATATCGAATTCGACGGGGTCGGGTTCGTCTATCCCGATACCGGCATACGCGCACTCGACGGGGTGTCGTTC
>JAGQXA010000782.1 GCA_020436865.1 Saprospiraceae bacterium
ATATTCAGTTGAATAGCGATGGTTCTTTTGAGGTGGTCGAAAAGCTGACGGTCGATTTCACCGAAGCGCGCCGGGGCATCATTCGCAGTATTCCGGTGCGCTATGCCGTATGGAATACGGGTGGAGAGCAAGCCATTCGCGAGCACGATCAGGGCGTGTACGAGATCCTTTTGCGGGAGATCGATGTGCCCGGCGATCCCTTTCAGGTGTTCGACGAAGGAGATTACGTCAATATCCGGATCGGCGATCCCGACGTCACGATCGAAGGACGCAAGGAGTACGAGATCCGCTACCGGGTTTGGGGCGCCCTCAACCAGTTTCAGGACCGGGTCGAGTTCAGCTGGAACCTGATCGGCACGGAATGGGCGACCTCCATCGATCAGGTGCAGTTCAGATTGCGCTTCCCGAAAGCCGTCGACCTGAGCCGCGACGATGTGATCCTGTATACCGGTCAGAGAGGGGCGCAAGAGCAGCAGGCCACCTTCGACCTGGATCGCCAGGCCATTCAGGGACAGACGAGAGGACGCCTCGAAGCCTATGAGGGGGTGTCGCTCGCCCTGCGCTTTCCGAACGGTTACTTCGACAGCGTGGAGGCGCCCACCCGGGTGTATGCCAATCGCTTTTTTGTGGCCGAGCACCAGGCCGTTGTGCAGGTGAACCGCAATGCCTCGCTGAGCGTCGAGGAGACCTATCTGGTCGACTTCGTCCAGCCGACCGATGCCTTCACCCGGGCCATTTTCCACTTTCCGCAAAAAGACGGCCGCGGCCTGGAGATGTACCCTTACCTGGAGATCGACGCCGTTTGGACCGACGGTCCGCGCGGCAACGAATTGCAGCACCAGATCACGCGGGGCCAAAGCGGCGATCAGCTGCGCATCGAGCCGAGGCAAGGCCTCTTTAGCGGGCGCCGCCGGTTTACGCTGCGCTACACCGTATGGGGCGCCGTGGCGCCCGACGGAGAAGTGGCCCACCTCAAGTGGGACCTCCTGGATACCGGCCAGGGGGAGCCGGTAGAGCAGTCTTCCTTCCAGCTTCGCCTGGCCGGCGGCACGGCCTTTGACCCAGAGAAGGTGGCCTATGTGACCGGTTCGCTGCACGAGTTTTCGAATATGGATCATCGCTTCGAGCCCGCAACGGCCACCCTGAGCGGCAAGACGATCCGGCGCCTGCTGCTGGGCGATAATTATGGCATTTTTCTTTCGCTCGACGGCCATTGGTTCGACTTCAGTAGCCTTCCCTTCGAGGTGTATGCCCGCAATTTCTCCGTAGCCGATTTCCGTACCGATCTCTACCTGGAGCGGAATGGGACGGCCAGGATACAGCATCGACTGCAAACCGACTTTGTTTACGGGTTTTCCCCCAACGACTTTCAGCCCTATGTGCGCACGCGTTACCGGCCGCCGCTTTGGTCGATCGAAACCTTGCCCGATCCCGCCTTGCCCGATTGGAGTCTGCTGTCGCCGGTCTACCGTCCGCTGATCTTCGACCTGCAATGCGGCGACGAGGGCCCCTGCGACGCCCGCCACGAACGCAACCGGATCTTGTTGGCGCCCTCCGGCCCTGGCGCTTTCAGCTACGAATACCGCGCCTATGGCTTGTTGCGGGAAAATGGCGACCGCTACGAGTTGCAGTTTCCGGCCCTATACGATCTGGGCGACCTGGTTCGCGGAGGATCGTTCCGGATCCATTTCCCGGAAGCGATCGATAGCGCCGAGGTGGAGTTGATGGCCTCCACGACCGACGGTACACGCCTGCCGACCGCCAAATGGGCGACCTACCTGTCGGGCGAATTGCCGGGGTACTTGTTGCCGGGCGACCAGGTGATGATCGACCTGTCCTTTCCGAAAAGCTACCTGTCCGGAAGTTCCTGGGGGCTCTTCCTGCAATTGCTGTGGAAGAACAATGCCTGGTTGGCGATCCCGCTATTGCTCGGTTCGTTCCTGTACCTGCTCTGGTACTTCTTCGGCCGCGACCCGAAGGTGGTACTGATGACGCGTTATACGCCTCC
>JAGQXA010000141.1 GCA_020436865.1 Saprospiraceae bacterium
GAAGAAGAATGGTCAGGTTCAAGCATGGCTGATGAGCTGTTGCAGCTTTTCGAGTTCTTGTTGCTTTTTGGTCAGTTGCTGGCGGTGCGCCGACAGGGGCGATCCCTTCAGCGAATCGAGCTCCAGCGAAACCTTGTACATGAGTTCCTCCAGGGCTTCCAGCAACAGCGGCTGGTATTTGAGATCGATCCGGATCATGGCTTATTCCTTCGAAATTAAGAAATTGTTCAAAACCAGCGCGTCAAGGTCCAACTGCTGAAAACTCGACAGGGCGTCCTGCGGGCGACTCGCCAATGGTTGCCCCGGACCGCAAAAGGGGGCGTTCATCAGCATGGAGCAATCGCTCTGCTCGCGAAAAGCGCGCAGCAAGCGCCAGAAATGCGGGGTTCGCTCCCAGTGCACCGAATACACCCGGGCGTAGCCGTCGGCTTCGGTACAAAGGGGAAAGGCGCCTTTCGGGAAGGCGCGTTTGCGCGTCAGGGGCCAGGTGGCATAGTCGTCGGGCGCCGGCGTGCAGTACTCGGGCAGCAGTGGCGCCTGCAATAGTCCGAAGGGGGAGTGCAGCGGCGTGGTGAAGTACCTGGCGGCATCCTCCTCCAACACGGCCAGGGTCGGCAGGGCGCGGTCGCTGTCCTGGTTCCATTGGCGGTGAAAGCGTTGCAGGACTTCGGGCGAACGGGGGTCGGCCAGGAGGCTACGGTTGCCCAGTGGGTGCTCACTGAATTCCTGCTTTCCCTGAAACCAACCGATCAACTGGCCTTTTGCCAGGCGAACGGCCGTTTCCTGGCAGAGATCTTCGAAGTCGGCGAAATATTGCGGACGCAAATTTTGCTGTCGCAACAGGCGCTCGATCTCGAAGTTGGAGAACGACGGTCCCAGCAGGCCGTGGTGGAGCACTTCGCCTGCCGATCGCACCGTTCTGGGCTGCAGACGGCCGATGTGGTAGTACGAGAGCGCCGCCCCGATCGCCCCTCCGGCCTCGCCGGGAGTTGGGGGAAGGTAGATCTCGTCGAACAGCCCGGCTTCGTACAGGCGTCCGTTGAGGCGTCCGTGCTGGGCCAGCTTGCCGCTGAGGCAGAGCTTCGGCAGCCCGGTCAATTGCCGGGCTTCGCGAGCCAGGTGCAACAGGCTTTCTTCCGTTTGCCGTTCGATGGCCAGGGCCAGATCGCAGTGCGTCTGCGTCCATTCTCCTCCGGGCTGCCGCCCGGGTATGCCGAACAATTGCTCCCACCGGCGGGCGTCGGGCACCACGGCCCCGTTGCGGATGTTGAAGTTTTCCAGTTGCAGCCGGAGCGAGCCGTCTTGCCGCAGGGCCGCCAGTTTATCCTGGATCGTTTCGTAGAAGTAGTGAAAATCGGCACTTTCCGGATTGCCGTAGGCGGCCAGATGAGCCAGCAGATGCTCGGCCCCGGCTGCCGACAGATAATGAGCGAAAGCCGAGTAGAGCAGCGCCAATCCGTGCGGAAAGCGGATCTCCTTCAAGGGTGTGATGCGGTTCCCCTGCCCGATCGCTATGGTCGTGGTCGTCCATTCTCCCGGACCGTCAATGACCACCACGGCGGCCTCTTCGAAGGGCGAACTGAAAAAGGCATTGGCCGCCTGCGATAGGTGGTGGTGGGCAAAGGCCAGCGGCACGACGCGTCCTTCCGGCCAGATGCCCCGTAGCTTCTGTTGCAGGCTCCGCTTGAGGAAAAAGCGCTCGGAGATCCACTGCGGCAACTCCTGTTGAAAGTGCTGGAATCCGCCCGGCGCATCGATCAGAATGGACCGCAAGAGGCGATCGAAACGGGGCAGTGGTTTTTGGTAAAAGACGATGGCATCGAGTTCGGCCGGGCTCCAGCCGGTTTCCTGCAGGCAAAAGCGGATGGCCCCGGCAGGAAAGCTGGGGTCGCAGGACTGCCGCGAAAAGGACGACTCGCGGGCCGCCGCCTGCACCTGCCCGTCCATAACGGCTGCTGCAGCCGCCTCCCGTTCGAATGCCGATATGCCTAAGATCTTGATCACCTCGTGGTAAAAATAGGAAATAAGGAGGGTCTGTAGTAGACACCTGCTCATATTGTGTTTTGGGTCAAGTGTTCGGGCCGGACTTCATTGGGCCAGCAGGCGGTAGAGTTTTCCAAAATAGAGGAAATGGGCCAGTCCGTTCGGATGGCCGTCGTACGGGCGATTGTTCAGAAAGGGATGTTCGTAGTCGACCGCGGCCTCAAAGACCGGAATGCCGGCTTTCTCGCAATAGGCTTGCAAATCGCGCGCCGGCGCTCCGGCGTCGAGGAGGGCCAGGGTAAAGGCAATTCCGTGTTCGCAGCACAGGCGGTAGATCGCTTCGACCAATTGCCGGGTGACCTCCGCTTTTCCCGACCGGCGCTCCAGCCAGTCGTTCCGGACCTCCTCCCACAAGTTGACAATGCTCGAGTGGCGGCGCAAGGGCAGATGGCCGTACAACGAATCCATGGGCACGAATGCCAGTACCGGTCCGCCTTCCTCTATCCGGGCATACGGGTAGCGAGCTGCGGAATAACTGTGGCGGGCACTGCGCTCGGCATTTTCGAAGGCGTTCTGGAAATGCTGCCGCTGGCGGAGCGTCAGGGCATTGCGCTCGTCGTGGAAGGAAAGGTAGCACAAGATGAAGTGATCGGGCGGCGAGCCTGCCTCGATCAGTTCCCGTAGCTGCAGCAGCGCATGCACGGTGCTGTATGCCGGGCCGCCTCCATTGGTGATCCGGTAGCCAGGAAAGGCTTGCTGCAACCGCCA
>JAGQXA010000783.1 GCA_020436865.1 Saprospiraceae bacterium
GGTTCTTGACCGCCTGGTTCTTGAACTCCTTGATCTCTTCGATCTTCTTCTCCAGTTCTTCGATGTGCTTGGGTACGTGGATGTTCTTGAGGTGGGTGCGAGCGCCGACCTCGTCGAGCACGTCGATCGCCTTATCCGGGAGGAAGCGGTCGGTAATGTAGCGATCGCTGAGCTTGACGCAGGCCCGGATAGCTTCGTCGGAATACATGACGTTATGGAACTCCTCGTACTTGGGCTTGATGTTTTCCAGGATATTGATGGCCTCGTCGGCAGAGGGCGGATCGACCATCACTTTTTGGAAGCGGCGATCGAGGGCGCCATCCTTTTCGATGTGCTGCCGGTATTCGTCGAGCGTAGAGGCCCCGATGCACTGCAGTTCGCCGCGGGCCAGGGCCGGCTTGAAGATGTTGGACGCGTCGAGCGAGCCGGTGGCGCCGCCGGCGCCGACGATGGTGTGGATCTCGTCGATGAAGAGGATCACATCGCGCGATTTCTCCAGTTCGTTCATGATGGCCTTCATGCGCTCTTCGAACTGCCCGCGGTACTTGGTGCCGGCCACCAGGGCGGCCAGGTCGAGCATGACGATCCGCTTGTTGAAGAGGGTGCGCGACACCTTTTTCTGGATGATGCGCAGGGCCAATCCTTCCACGATCGCCGTTTTTCCGACGCCGGGTTCGCCGATGAGGATGGGATTGTTCTTCTTGCGGCGGCTCAGGATCTGCGACACGCGTTCGATCTCGTTCTCGCGGCCGATGATCGGATCGAGCCGGTCTTCTTCCGCCAGTTTGGTGATGTCGCGGCCGAAATTGTCGAGCACCGGCGTACGCGATTTGGCGCCGCCCTTTCGTTGGAAGCGGCTCTGTCCTTCGCCCTCTTCTTCATAGGGATCGTCCTGATCGGACGGGGTCTGATTGAAGGGTTCCGGGTTGGTCGAGGACAGGTCTTGTTCCTGGCGGACGTATTCGAGTTCGGCTTTGTAAATGTCGTAATCGACGTCGAACTGTTGCAGGATCTTCGACGCCAGATTTTCCTTGTGTTTGAGGATGGAAAGCAGCAGATGCTCCGGAGCGATCTCGTCGTTCTTCAGCATCTTGGCTTCCAGGAAGGTCACTTTCAAGACCTTTTCTGCCTGTTTGTTCAGGGGAAGGTTGCCCACGTTCAGCTCGGCATTGGAGCCGTGGCGCCCCTGGATCGATTCTTCGATCGTTTGCTTGAGCTCGTCGGAGTCGACGTCGAGTGAGGTCAGGACCCGCGTGGCAAGGCCTTTCGATTCCTGGATGATCCCCAGAAGCAGGTGCTCGGTGCCGATGTAGTCGTGCCCGAGGCGAACGGCTACATCCCGGCTTCTGGAGATCACTTCCTTTACTTTAGGAGAGAATTTTCTACTATTCATGATTTACTGTGATTCTGACACTGATAGTCCAAGGGACTGGAACAATAATAATACTAATTATCAAACATTACAACTGTTCAGATCGCTAGAAGTTGATAATTTCCGGACCCTGACAAAAAGGCGCGGGCGTCCGGAAAATAACCTCCGGCAAGATAAGGGGAAAAATAATGCCAATTCTCACGAATGGCCGGTTAATGTGTGCGGAAAATCGCCGTTTTACCAGGTTCGGCACGGGTGCGGGGCTTTGAATTAGAACAAGCGAAGTTCGGCATTGGTTTAGGACGCCCGGCGTACCTGGGTGTGCCGGGCGGGGCGCCGAAAATCTTTGAAGAGAAATATTCTGGATTTTATACTTTAATTGATAATTTTGTAGCGGTTCCAAATTACCAAAGGATACGGTAACACAGTGTATATGAAGTTTTCAACGGACGTTCAAGACAAGTATATAGTCCTCGCTCTGGCAGAGGTCAATCTCAATTCCATCGTCGCTCCGGCGCTAAAGTCGGAGTTTGTCCGCCTGGCGACGGCAGAAGGGGCAAAAAAAAGCCTGATCCTCGATCTTTCTCCCGTGCAGTTTGTCGATTCGTCGGGACTTAGTGCCATTTTGACAGCCGAACGCCTGTGGAAGAATGCCGGTTTCTCGTTTATCCTGACCGGTGTGAACAGCGGCAGTGTGCGCAAACTGATCGAGATCTCCCGGCTGGACAACATCCTGACCATCGTGCCGACGATCGAGGAGTCGGTCGACCTGGTCTTCATGGAACAGCTCGAGCGGGAACTGGAAGCCGACGGCAGTACTGACGAGCTCTGACGGCGGGCGGACCTCCCGCCAACTTTTCCAATGGAATTTTCGCTGACCATTCTCGGTACCAGTGCCGCGCAGCCGGCGCATGGGCGGCATCCGTCTGCCCAACTTTTGCGAATGCGAGAGCATTCGTTGCTCATCGATTGCGGAGAGGGAACCCAAATGCAACTCGGCAAGTACCGCCTGCACAGCGGCCGCATCGACCGTATATTCATTAGCCATCTGCACGGCGACCACTGTTTCGGCCTGATCGGCCTGCTGACCTCCTTTGCCCTGAGCGACCGCGACCGGCCGCTGGAAGTGTACAGTCCGCCCGGCTTGCGCGAAATGATCGAGGTGCAGCTACGCATGACCGCCAGCCGCTTGCCGTTTGTCGTGAACTTCGTGGAAGTAACGGTCGGAGACCTGGAAGTGTTGGTGGAGGAGGAAGCGTTCGAGGTGCTGGCCTTTCCGCTGCGTCACCGGATCCCGACCCTGGGTTACCTGTTTCGCGAACGACCGGCCCCGCGGCGCATCCGGCCGGAGAAGATCGAAGAATATGGGTTGGATTTTCTGCAGATCCGGGCGATCAAGTCCGGCGCCGATCTGTCGCTGCCTGGCGGAAGCATGGTGCCGAACGCAGAACTGACCTACCCCTCCTCGCCGCCCCGTTCGTTCGCCTATTGCAGCGATACCGCTTTCGAGCCGCGGATCGCCGAATTCGCGAACGGGGTAGACCTGCTTTTCCACGAATCTACCTTCTGCAGCGATCGGGCCGACCGGGCCGCCGAAACCCAGCACGCCACAGCCGCCCAGGCCGCTCAGATCGCCCGCTTGGCAGGAGCGGGCCGCCTGTTGCTCGGACATTTTTCTTCTCGCTACGAGGATGCGACGGTTTTCCTGCAAGAGGCGCAGGCGATCTTTCCGCGTTCCGAATTGACTTGGGAGGGGAGGGTGGTGCAACTGCCTTTTGAAAAGCGCCCGTTCTAGGCCGGAGCGCCGAAGAAGCGGCTTGGGAAGCCCCAAACCACTTCGACCTCGGATATATATGTGGAGATTAATGGGGCGCTTTAGGAAAGCCGGCCCAGATCGCGGATGAGGATGCTGCGGCGGTTGAAATAGATCAGGTTCTCCTTCTTCAACTCGTTGAGCACCGAAGTGACCGTTTGCCGCGAAGTGCCGGTGATATTGGCAATGTCTTGCTGGGTCAGGCAATGCTTCAATAAGGTTTCAAAGCCCACCTTGCGTCCGCGCTGGCGGGCCGTGTCCTTGAGAAAGTCGATGATGCGCGTCCGGGCGTCTTTGAAAATGAGCGACTCTAGGCGCCGTTCGACCTTCTGCAGGCGCTGGCCGAGGGTCGACAGTACCTGGATGCACAGCTCGTGGTTGACCTGCATCAGTGCCCGGAAATCGGCCACGGCCAGCGAGCAATAATGCACTTCTTCGTTCATGACCTTGGCGAACTCGCGGCGATGCGTCTCGCCGATGATGCCCAGTTCGCCAAAGAGGGCCATCGGATGCAAAACGGCCTTGATGACCTCCCGGCCGTCGTCGGAATGCGTGCCGATCTTGACCACCCCCTTGGCCAGAAAATACATGTGGTCGGAGGGCATGCCCTCTTGGTAGATGTAGCTATATTTGGCTAGGGTGCCGTGTTGCACCATGCCCATCAGTTGCTCTTTTTCCTCTTCGGACAGCACGGAAAAGAGCGGATAGTTCCGGATGAATTCGGTGATGGAGTCGGTCTTCATAGCAAACGATTTAGTTTCATTAATCTTTCCACCTTACAAATATGCGTCGATAGAA
>JAGQXA010000142.1 GCA_020436865.1 Saprospiraceae bacterium
GGTCCTGATCATGGGCGCCGCCATCGCGCTGAAGAATGCCGGCAAACTGCTTCCCGCCAATATCCTGCTATGGATACCGGCTCTCCCCATGTTGGTGAGCATCCTGCTGTGGGGCGGATTGGCCCTGCTGTTCGTGATCGCTGGTCCGGCGAGCTAATCCTTCGCGCGCAAACACTCTGAAAAATGGCCCTCAAAGACAATTTCACCCTCCTCATCTGCCTCCTGTTCACCCTCGGCGGTACGCTTTTCGTCCTTATCTCCTGGCGGGGATGGAGCAGCACCGGGCGCATCATCAAAACCGGCGTACAAACGCAGGGCGTAGTGGTCGAGCTGGCCCGGCGCCCGCGAAAACCGGGTGAAACGCTCACCCCCAACTCCGTTGCACCGGTCGTGCTTTTCGTCACCGAAAAGGGCGAACAGCGCCGGTATTACAGTAGCTTGTACACCGCCATACCGAGTTTTGCCGTCGGCCAGGCGGTCGACCTCTGGTACCTGCCCGACGAGCCGGAGAAGGCCACCCTCCAGGGCGGCGACGCCTGGATCCTGCCGGTCGCTTTCGGCATTTTTGGAGCGGCTATGTGCCTGATCGGGTATCCGTGGTTGTTTGGGATCATCCGCCAATACCTTCGCTCTTAGTTCACCACCTTGCATCAATGATGGGATTCCTCTTCAAAATCGCAGCCCTCGGTCTGTTGCTACTGTTGGTTTCGGCCTGCTTTCGCAAAAAGGCGGGAGCCGGCAATCTTCAGGAGTGGCTGGAACTCCACTACCCCGGACGCTTCCGGGTGCTGTCCACCGAGTCCGACGACGCCATTCGGCAGATGACCTTTCAAACCAAAAAGTCGATCGTGGCAGAAACGGCCGATCCGCTAGTGCAGGCACAGATCAAGTGGGACAAGCGGCAGGCAGAATTCGGCCTTTCGACCGCCTCCATCGAGGCCGCTTTTGCAGAAGCGCAACGAGCCCGAAGCGATGCGGCGGAATGGAACCGGGCCTTACGGGAACTGGGGCTGAAACACTACGCCCTCGGCCTGAGAGACCGGAACGCCAGCGTGCTGCTGTTTGACCGGAACACTCCCGACCTCAGCCGGGAAAGTCTGGAACTGCTGGAAAAAGGACTCGACCGCTTGCCGGCAGCCGACAGCTACGAGCAGGAGATCTTGCTAATGGACACAACGGCCGGTCCCGTCGAAGATGGGGCTATCCTGCCCCTGTCCTACTTCCTGGAAGGCAACGGTCAGTACCGGAAGCAAGTGCTTTACAGCCTGGTCATTCCTCCCGGTCGATCGATCGCCCAGGCTCTTCTTCCGGAAAACTGGCAATTCAACACGCGAAGCGACCGTTTCATGGCCGCTTACCGGCAGGCCTATGCTGCGATGGAAAGCTGGGCGCAGGAGCATGTCCGAGAGCCCTATCGTCTCCTGGACCTCTCGGAATCCGGCGAGATCGGCCGGCAGCCCCTTCGCTACCGCTTTGAATTCGCCTTTGTTTCTCCGGAGCGGGAGGAGGCGGCGGACGAAGCTCTGGAACCCGACGGTTATTTCCTGGTGGACTACGATCTCGAGGGAAATACGGTCTTGCAAATCAATCTCAAACGGAAGTAGAACTCCCCGGCCCCCGGGACCGACCATCAAAAACAAACGTCGATATGTCTATCTTAGTGAAAGCCAAACTCATCAGCCTGCTGCTGTTCGGAATACCCGCCCTGCTGTGGGTAGCCTATCTGCTGATCACCTCCGGAAAAAAGGAGCAGAA
>JAGQXA010000143.1 GCA_020436865.1 Saprospiraceae bacterium
CCTCTTTCCTCTTTCTACTTTCATCTTTCATCTCACAAGAGATGTTGCAGACTCGCGAATATCGAGGACTAGGACTCATGTCGGGCAGTTCGCTCGACGGGATCGACATCGCCTTTTGTCGCTTCCTGGTTCGCAGCGGGCAGACCGGGCAGACTTTCCCGTTGGTGGTGGACGAATGGGAGATGCCGGCTGCCGAAACGCGGCCGTTCGACCCTTCCTGGCGCCGGCGGTTGCGTGAATTGCCGGCGGGTTCGGCGCGTGAATTGGCGCTGGCCCATGTCGAATTCGGGCAATTGCTCGCGCACGAGGTAACGGCCTTTCTGGCCGCGCATCCGGTGCGGCCCTCCTACATCGCCTCTCATGGCCACACGATCTTTCACTGGCCGGAAAGAGGGGCGACCCTGCAGATCGGCGACGGCGGCGCCCTGGCGGCGCGAACGGGCCTGCCGGTCGTTTGCGACTTTCGCTCGCAGGATGTCGCCCTGCAAGGCCAGGGGGCGCCGATGGCGCCGATCGCCGAGCGGCTGTTGTTCGACGGCTATGACCTCTTCCTGAACCTCGGCGGCATTGCCAACATCAGCAGCGGACTGGGAGGCGAATGGCGGGCCTACGACGTGGCCCCTGCCAATCAGGTGCTCGACCGCCTGGCGCAGCAAGAAGGGAAGGCGTTCGACGAAAACGGCCGTCTGGCGGCGAGCGGACAACTGCTCGAACCGCTGCTGGCACAGCTCGACGACTTGCCCTATTACCGGCGTCCGTTCCCGAAGAGCCTCGACAATTCCTTTTCCTCGGAAGAGGTATGGCCCCTGCTGGCGGCCGCTCCGGGCAGTTGGGCCGATCGGTCGCACACCTATTGCGAGCACCTGGCCCGGCAGATCGCCCGTTCGGTGCGCGAACTGGCGGGCCAGGCGGCGGCGCGTATGTTGGTCACCGGCGGCGGCGCATTCCATGCTTTTCTGGTCGACCGCCTTCGGGCGCACTGCGACCCGGTAGAAGTGATCGTACCCGAAGCCCGCATCGTCGCCTTCAAAGAAGCGGCCCTCATGGCGCTGGCGGGTATGTTGCGGCTCGAAGGCCTGCCGAATTTCTTGCCTTCCGTGACCGGGGCCGGCCGCGCCTCGGTAGGAGGCGCCTGGTATGCCGGCAGCGAGGGTGCTGCGGCCATTTTCGAACCCGTGGACGATTCGCCCGAACCGCCGCGACACTGACATCCAAAGCATGGCTGAAATCGACAAAAGGCGATCCATTCTGGTGACCGGCGGCAGCGGGTTCCTTGGCTCCTATTTGTTGCGGCAGTTGCTGGCCGAGGGCTACCGGCACGTGCGGGCGACCCGGCGGGCCGACAGCGACCTGTCGCTGGTGGGACCGCAGGCCGGCGAGGTCGATTGGGTCGAGGCCGATCTGCTGGACATTCCGGCCCTCGAAGAGGCCTTGGACGGGGTCGACTGCGTCATTCATTGCGCTGCCGTCGTTTCTTTCGATCCGCGCGACCGCCGGAAGATGTGGAAGATAAATGTGGACGGTACGGCCAATCTGGTGAACCTTTGTCTGGAGCGAGGCGTCGGGAAGTTCCTGCACGTCAGTTCGGTAGCCGCGATCGGCCGGCGCAAGAAACTCCGCCAGATCGACGAGGACACCAAGTGGGAACGCAGCAAGTTCAACAGCCAGTACGCCATCAGCAAGCACCTTTCGGAAATGGAGGTCTGGCGCGGCTCCGTGGAAGGGCTGCCGGTAGCGGTGGTCAACCCTTCGATCATCCTGGGCAGCGGCGACTGGTCGACCGGAACGCCGCGTTTCTTCCAGAATGTGTGGAAAGGCTTGCCGTTCTACCCGCCGGGCGGGTCGGGATTCGTGGATGTTCGCGACGTCGCGCGTTTCCTGGTGCTCCTTCTGGAGAGCCCGGTCGTGGGCCAACGCTTTGTGCTGAACGCCGAGAACTGGACGTACCGCGAGTTGTTCGCCGCTATTGCGGAGTCGCTGGACAAGCAGCCGCCATGGGTCCGCGTGAGCCCTTGGTTGAACGAATTCGTGTGGCGCTTTGAGTGGTTGCGGTCGCGCCTGACCGGCAGCACGCCCATCGTGACCCGGGAGACCGCCCGGAATGCCCAACGCCATTGGGAGTATGCCAACGAGCGATCGAAGTCGGTTTTCCCCTTCGCGTACACGCCGGTCTACGACACGATCCGGGAGGTCGGTCGGCAGTATTTGGAGGCCCGGCAGGACGGCGGAGGGCCGCGCGTATTGCCCTTGCCGGAATGATCTTTCCCACCTGGAAATTTCTTTGCCGATTGCCCGGCAAATCTTTGCCTTTTGATTTAATTTTTCTAATTTAAAACCCCCAATCAAAAGGGGCTGGAAAGGAATTTCGACGATCCCGTTTCCCTCTCTCCTTTTTACACAGGATGCAGCGACCGCCTACCTGGGGCGGAATGCACGATTTTGTTAACAACTAAAAACGCGACAGTTTATGGCCTACGACACCAAGAACATCCGAAATGTAGCATTGCTCGGACATTCCGGCTGTGGCAAGACGACCTTTTCCGAGACGATGCTGTTCGAAGCCGGCGCGATCGGGCGCCGCGGCACCGTAGAGGAAAAGAACACCGTTTCGGATTATATGCAGATTGAGCAGGAACGCGGGAACTCCATCTTCAGCACGCTGATGCACGTGAGCTGGAAGGATTCCAAGATCAACATCATCGATACGCCGGGCTTCGACGACTTCGTCGGCGAGGTGATCTCCGCCCTCAAGGTGGCCGATACCGGGGTCATGATGCTCAATGCCAAGAATGGAGTGGAGGTAGGCACCGAACTGATCTGGGAATATGTGGATAAGTTCAAGACGCCGGCCTTGTTCGTCGTCAACCAGCTCGATCACGAGAAGGCCGATTTCGAGATCACCCTGGAGCAGGCCCGCAACCGCTTCGGGCAGAAGATCATTCCCGTTCAGTATCCGCTGGACACGGGCGCCGGCTTCAATACGATCGTCGATGCTCTGCGCATGACGATGTACGTCTTTTCGCCCGATGGCGGGAAGCCGGAAAAAAAGGATATTCCCGATTCTGAGATCGGTCGCGCCCAGGAGATGCACAATGCCCTGGTGGAGGCGGCCGCCGAGAACGACGAAGGCCTGATGGAGAAGTTTTTCGAAGAGGGCTCGTTGACCGAGGAAGAACTGGCCCAGGGGCTGCGGATCGCCATCGGCAAGCAGGAGATCTTTCCGGTATTTTGTTGCTCGTCGACCCAGAACATGGGCTCTGGCCGCATCATGGGCTTTATCAACGACATTTGCCCGTCGCCGGCCGATCGGCCCGCTGCGGACCTGGAGGAGGGCGGCACGCTGGAGTGCAACTCGGGAGATAAGGTCACGACCCTGTTCATTTATAAGACGGTTTCCGAAGCTCGCGTCGGCAAGGTTTCCTATTTCAAGGTGTACTCCGGCACGCTTCACGGCGCCGACGAACTCGTCAA
>JAGQXA010000784.1 GCA_020436865.1 Saprospiraceae bacterium
GCCCCAGCAGGTGATAATAGAGCTGAAACGAACGTTGTTCGTAGCGCTGCAGGTTCATGGGGTCGGCCGACCGCAGCGGATGGAACTGCAGCAACTGCCGGCGCAGATCGCGCACCCACTCGCGCAGGGGGAAATCGAGGCGGGTCCGCATCAATTCGGCCCCATCGTCGGAAAGGATGAAAAGATACAGGAAATCGTCGCCCACGAAGTATTCGAGAAGGGTCTGTCCGGGCGGCAAGACCTCCCGCCGCAACGTTGCCAGCGAAACGACCGGGCGACCATAGCGCAACTGGAAGTAGTCGGGGAAATCTTCCCGCAGGGTGTCGAGTAGCAGGTAATACTGTTGTTTAAGATCGAAAATATGGCTGCGCAGGTCGCGCAAGGCCGGGGCGTTGGCGGTGGCAGAACTTTGCTCGGCCTTGAAACGCTGTTGCTCGTAAAACGACAGGTCGATCAGGAGGTCGTTTTCACGCTGCAATAACTTGTCGGGTAAACCGGCAAAATGCTCGGCATGCGACTTCTGCACGGCCTCCATCAAAAGGACGTTCTTGCTGTTCTCCGAAATGTCGAAGGCCGCTTCCAGGTAGGCGGGCTCGCAGGTGAGTTGGTAGTACAGATACTGCACCTCCAGGCTCTTCTCAAATATCCGGAAGTACTGATCGAGTAATAATTGCTTCGACGCGGGTTCCTGGTAGACCTTCCGGGCCTCGTCGATGACGCGCAGGGCTAGTTTGTAAGTCTCGGCTGCCCGCTGCAGCCATTCCTGCCGGTCGGTATCGAGATATTGCTTGAGCTCGATCTCTCCCTTGGTTTGCAGGGCATCCAGCGGCGTGAACGGAGTGCTTCGGGCCACGGCCAGCCCCTGCTCCGAAACCGACAGGCCCAGCATCTGCAGGGCCTGATCGCAGAGGTCCAGCGCCTGATCGGGTTGCCCGGGGAAACAACGCGCCAGTTGCACGTACAGGCCGGCCACATCCGGATGCTCACTACCGAGCACCGTTTCGCGCACGGCCAGCGCCTTGCGAAAGAACCAGAGTGAAGCCTCCAGCTGCCCCTGTAATCGCTGGCTGCGTCCGATCCGTTCGTAAGAGTCGGCCACGGCCGGATGGTTCGGTCCCAGCTTATCCAGATTGATCGCCAGGGCCTGATGATAGTACTTGAGCGCTTCCTCGTAATCGCCCACTTCCTCGTAGTACAGCCCGAGGTCGTTGTACGAATCGGCTACTTCCCGATGCTGATCGCCGAAGCGTTCCAGTCGCATTTCCAGGGCCAGGCGGCAATTGGACAGGGCCTGCCGGTAGTCCTTTTTCATTCGGTAACAGTTGCCGATATTGTTGTAGAGACTGGCAGAGAGCGGGTGCCGATCGCCCAGTTTTTCGCGGCGGATAGCCAGCGCATTGTTGAAGAACACCAGTGCCTTGTTGAAATCGCCCTGCTCGTAGTAGTTGAGTCCGAGATTATTATAGGCATTGGCCACGTCGGGATGCCGGGGCCCCTGCAGTCGAATGGTGCGTTCTAGCACCATAGTCAGCAATTCTTCGGCGCGGCGGTAGTCGCCTTTGTTCTGATAGCACACCCCCATGTTGTTGTAGAGGGAGGCAAAATCCGGACTATCGGGTTTGAGCTTTTTCTCCCAGACCTCGCGGGCCTGCTGATAGTAGTCGAGCGCCCGGTTGTAGTCGCCGAGATAGTGATAGCAGGTTCCGAGGTTGAAATAGCTTTCACCGACCGACGGATCGTCGGGCCCCAGCCGTTCTTCGCGGATCGAAAGCGCCCGTTCATAGTAGTCGAGCGAGCGGTCGAACTGATCGAGCCGATCGTGGCAAATGGCCATATTGTTGTAGAGATTGGCCACTTCCAGCGTTCTGCCTCCCGACTTCTGCAGCCAGGCCTTCAGCGCCCGGCGGTAGTATTCCAGCGCCTCCTCGCACTCGCCGGCCACGTAATGGTAAATACCCAGACTATTGTAACTCTTGAGCAAGGTGGGATGATCGAAGGCAAGTTCGGCTTCGCCGGTGGTCACGGCCAAATGAAGGTAGGCATGGCAGGAATCGTAATCGCCCAACTGCCGGAAATAGCGACCGATCTTCCAATAGGCCTCCACTTCCTGCTGAGCAGGTCCGGTGAACAGGTAGATATCGAGCGCCCGCTTCTCCAGTTCGATCGCTTCGACAAACTGCCTGTCGGCTGCCAGTTCGTCGGCCTTCCGGCCCAATTGGCCGGCCACGAGGGTATCGGCCGGTTGCGCGTGCATCCAGCAGGAGAAGAGTAGCCAACTTACCAGGAGGAGAGATCGCCCTGTCATTAAACCCTATTGTACCGACACCGAAGTGGTTCGGGAAATCCCTAACCACTTCTCAATCGGCATATACTCAAGCGAATGCCGATTGACCGTCTTAAGAATTCCCAAACCGCGTGCGCTTGAGTATAAATCCAAATCCGCCGCGGGGCCGGCAATGCCGGCCGGGCTCGTGGCCAAAAAATACGAAGAAATAACAGGAATTCGCCAAAAGGGTCCTATTTTAAAGCCTGTCACCATACAACAGCCCCACTATGTCCAAAATGATCACCTGGCACAAGGTCCTCGACAACCCGTCGGACCTGCCGGAAGGACGGGTTACTACCGTCGTTGCCGAAAAAAAGACCTTCTGCCTCACTCATCACCAGGGAAAATTCGCTTGTCTCGATAACAAATGCCCGCACCAGGGCGGTCCGCTTGGAGAAGGTTCCATCGAAAACGGCCTGCTGCGTTGTCCCTGGCACGGCTGGGATTACGACCCCCTGACGGGGAAAGCGCCCGGCTTCGACGACGGCGTCGAGACCTTCCCGTTGGAAATCCGCCAGGACGGCATCTATATCGGCCTGCCGGTCGAAGAAACAGCCCCTGCCTCGCTTTCCGACCTCATGGTCGAAACGATGATCAACTGGGGGGTAAACGTCGGCTTCGGCATGGTGGGCCACTCCAACCTGGGGCTGGCCGACGCCATCCGTCAACAGGAGGAAAAAGGCAATCTCCGGTTTTTCGGCATCCGGCATGAAGGGGCCGCCTCCTTCGCGGCCTCCGCCTATGGAAAACTGACGGGCAAGCCGGCTTTTTGTTTTTCGATCGCCGGACCCGGCGCTACCAATATGTACACCGGTCTGTGGGACGCCAAGGTCGATCGCGCCCCGATCCTTGCGCTAACCGGCCAGGTGGCCACCCAGGTTGTCGGCACCGGCAATTTCCAGGAGGTCGATCTGGTGCAGGCATTCGCCACGGTGGCCGAGTTCAATCATCGGGTGCAGCGCGACAGCCGGCATACCGAACTGATGTCGCTGGCCATTAAACATGCCTTGTTGAAACGCGACGTTTCCCATCTCACCTTTCCCGACGAGATCCAAACCCTGCCGGCGCCGGAGAAGGCCGTGGCAGATGATCCAGGAGGCCGGATCACTCCTCAAACCATTTCCCCTCCGGCCGAGCAGTTGGAAAAGGCGATCGGCATGATCCGTCAGGCCCGCAGGCCGCTGATCATCACCGGGCATGGCGCCCGCTTTCATATGAGGGCCATCGTCGATCTGGCCGAAAAGCTTCGTTGCCCGGTCGTGACGACCTTCAAGGGGAAAGGACAGATCTCCGATCGGCATCCACTGGCAGGAGGCGTGCTCGGCCGGAGTGGAACCCCCGTAGCTTCCTGGTTCATGAACGAGTGCGATCTATTGCTGGTGTTCGGCGCCTCTTTTTCCAAACACACCGGTATCACCCACAAGAAACCGACGATCCAGGTCGACTTCGACCCGCTGGCCCTCGCCAAGTTCCATGACATCGACTGCATGCTCTGGGGTGAGATCTCGACCACGGTTGCCCTGATGCACGAACAGTTAGGCGCGGTGAGCACTGTCGACCAACGTCCTCAACTGCAAGAGCGCTGGCAGATCTGGCGTAAGGAAAAGGCCCGGCGACTTCGGGAAGACCACGGCAATGGACTCAGCTCGATGGCCGTTTTCGACGCTTTGAATCGCTTTGCCCCGGAAAATGCGGTCCTCTGCGTCGATGTCGGCAATAACGCCTATTCCTTCGGGAGGTACTACGAAAGTAAGTCGAACAACAGTTTCCTCATGTCGGGCTACCTCGGATCGATCGGTTTTGCCCTGCCGGCCGCGATGGGCGCCTGGGCAGCGGTCGGCGAAAACCGGCCGGTGGTCGCGGTAGCCGGCGATGGAGGTTTCGCACAGTACCTAAGCGAACTAACTACTATTGTGAAGTACGATATGCCGATCAAGATCATCCTTCTCAACAACAGCGAACTGGGCAAGATCAGCAAGGAACAGCTGGCTGGGGAATTTGCCGTCTGGAAAACCCGCTTGCACAATCCCAATTTTGCGGAATTCGCCCGGAGTTGCGGAGCCCTGGGATTCCGGGTCACCGAAAAGGGCCAGCCTCTCGACGAGGCCATGGAAGCCATTTTTCAGCACCGCGGACCCGCCCTGCTCGAAATCATTACCGATCCGAAGTTGTTATAAATATATAGCCCCTCTCATTCACTAACCGACAAACCACAAGCTACCATGAAAGAAAACTGGGTAAGGATCTACCGCTCGACCGACCTGCTGCAGGTCAAACTCGCCGAAGATGTGCTCAAGCAGAACGGTATCGTCAGCCATATTGTGGATAAACCCGATTCTGCCATCCCCAGCATCGGCGAAGCCGAACTCTACACTCTTCCGGAAAATGCCGAAAAGGCCAAAGAAGTGCTGGACAAAGCCAAGATCAAATAGGCTGGAAGGCCGGCATCAACCTGATCGGACCCTCAGGTGTTATTCCCAAAAAAGTCCGTATGTCCAACAATCCTCTCACTCCCGAAGAAGCGCGTGTCATCCTGCACAAGGGTACCGAGCGCCCTTTCTCGGGCGAATACTACCTGCACAAGGTGGCTGGGGTCTATATCTGCCGCCAGTGCGAAACGCCCCTCTACCGCTCGGAAGATAAGTTCGATAGCGGTTGCGGATGGCCGAGCTTCGACGACGAGATCGAAGGCGCGGTGCGCCACGAACCCGACGCCGATGGCCGCCGCACCGAAATCCTCTGCAACCACTGTGGCGGCCACCTCGGACACGTCTTCAAAGGCGAACGTTTCACGGAAAAGAACACCCGGCATTGCGTGAACTCCATTTCCCTGAAATTCATCCCCCTGGAGAAATGGGAACAAATGCAAAAGGGATCCTGATGCCGGATCGTACGCCATACCGCCCGATCAGTTGCTCGTTCTATGACGAGCTCGAGCTGGCTGCTCTGCAGCAACGCCTATGCCTGGTGCATTATCGCGACGAAGAGGGCGGAGAACTCCGGGTGCAAAGTCGCATCCGGCAGCTGCTGACCCGCGACGGCGAAGAATTCCTGCAACTCGACACCGGCGAATGGGTTCGGCTCGACCGCCTGATCGCCATCGACGACAAGCGGCTCGAACATTATTGCTGATCGGAGGCTCCGTTTTTTGCATTAACTTTACGGGCGGGCTCGACAGCCTTCGACATAATAATTGCACAACCATGGTAAAATCGATCAAGGAACTCGAGGCCACGCTGACCCGTACGGGGCGACTCGAGTGGATCGGCCTGCGACCGGCTCCCCGGGCGGCCGTTGTTCCCACAGAGTCCGTAGCCGTTAAGGTCGGCACCGGACTGGAAGGCGACCATTACCACAAGAATGGGGGTAACCGCCAGGTTACCCTGGTCCAGGCCGAATACCTGCCCGTTGTCGGGCAATTGCTGGGGCAGGGCGCCGTCGATCCGGCCGACCTCCGCCGCAACCTGGTCGTTTCCGGGATCAATCTCTATGCCCTGGCCGGACGGCAGTTCCGTATCGGGGGCGAGGTCGTGCTGGAGATCACCGGCGAATGCCATCCCTGTACGCGCATGGAAGAGAACCTCGGCGAGGGGGGCTACCAGGCCATGCGCAGCCATGGAGGAATGACCGCCAAGGTCGTCCAGGGCGGAACGATCCGGATGGGCGATCCGGTCGAACTATTGTCTACCAAGGCATAACCCATGGCACTGACCGCCGAAGCACAATCGTCTGGGGAATCGTCGTTCCCTCCTTCCCCCAAGCTACTGCGTAAAGTCTTCCATTGGGAATACTGGCCCGCCTCCATTGCCAACCTTCCGGTGGCGCTGATCTGGTTTTGGTATGCCTTGCGGGCCCGCGATCCTTTCTTTTTCACCGCAGTCAATCCCGCCGTATCCACCGGCGGTTTGTTCGGGGAAAGTAAACTCGACATCCTACGCCAGATGCCGGAGGCCTTGATCCCCGTTACCGTGCTCGCTCCCCGGGGCGCTCCCTGGGTGGACGTGCGGGAAAAACTGGTGAGCGCCGGACTGAGTTATCCGCTCATTGCCAAACCCAATGTCGGAGAGCGGGGCTTTCTGGTGGCCAAGCTCGACGAAGAGGAGGCCTTGCGCGAACACCTGCAGCAGTATCCCGTCGACTTCCTGTTGCAGGAATTCATCGACTATCCGGAGGAAGCCAGCGTGTTCCATTATCGCCTGCCCAACGGCGCCGGGAGCGCCGTGACCAGCCTTTGCCTGAAGAAGCACCTGACGGTGA
>JAGQXA010000144.1 GCA_020436865.1 Saprospiraceae bacterium
CCGGCGACACGCCGCTGATCCGGCTGGCCTGACCGATCGTACGCGGCCGCAAGCGGGAGAGCTTTTCACGGGCCTCCTTGGAAAGCGCGGTCAGTTGCCGGTAATCGAAGCTGTCGCTCAAACGCATTTCTTCCAGGCGGTTCATCTTGTCGACCATCTCCTGTTCCTTCTGGATGTAGCCCTCGTACTTCATGTTGATCTCGGCCAGATCGATGAATTCGCGCTCGTAGCTTTGCAGAAAGGCGTCCACTTCCGGGAGAGCCTCCCGCAATTCTGCAACCCCTACTTTTGGGCGCAAGAGCACGCCGTGCAGTTTGACCCGCTGCTTCAGCGGCGCCGAGCCAATGCGCTCCAGATAGCCGTTGAGTTCGTCGGGCCCGACGCTGTGGTCGCGGAAAAACGACTCGATCGCCGCCGCTGCCGCTTGTTTGACCTCGACGCGGGCCAGGCGCTCTTCCAGTCCCTGCATGCCCAGCTTAGCCACCAGAGGGGTCAGGCGCAGGTCGGCATTGTCCTGCCGCAGCAGAATGCGATATTCTGCCCTCGAAGTGAACATGCGATACGGCTCTTTCGTGCCTTTATTGACCAGATCGTCGACCAGCACGCCGATGTACCCTTCCGAGCGCTTCAGCACAAAGGGCTCCTCCTCGTGGATAGCCAAATGGGCATTGACGCCGGCGATCAGCCCCTGGCAGGCGGCCTCTTCGTAGCCGGTGGTGCCGTTGATCTGCCCGGCAAAGTAGAGGTTTTTCACCAGGCGCGTTTCCAGGGAGGCAGATAACTGCGTGGGTGGGAAAAAGTCGTACTCGATAGCATAGCCCGGACGGAACATCTTCACCTGCTCAAAGCCTTCGACTTGCCGCAAGGCCTTATACTGCACGTCCTCCGGCAACGACGACGAAAAGCCGTTGACGTAGATCTCACAGGTGTCCCAGCCTTCCGGCTCGACGAACAGTTGATGCCGGTCGCGATCGGCGAAACGGTCGATCTTGTCTTCGATCGAAGGGCAATAGCGCGGACCCAAACCTCGGATGCGCCCGTTGAACATGGGCGACCGATCGAAGCCGGTGCGCAACAGGTCGTGCACTTCCTGGTTGGTGTAGGCAATGTGGCAGGGTAACTGCCGCTGCAGCTTCGGCGTGTCGGTATAGGAAAATTTTCCGGGTTCGGCGTCGCCTTCCTGGATTTCCAGGCGGTTCCAGTCGATGGTGCGGCCATCGACGCGGGGTGGGGTGCCCGTCTTCATGCGGCCCGCTTCGAACCCCAGCTCGATCAGTTGCTCGGTAATACCCTTGGCCGCCTTTTCGCCGGCCCGGCCGCCGCCGAACTGCTTTTCGCCGATATGGATGATCCCGTTGAGGAAGGTGCCGTTGGTCAGCACGACTGCCGAACTATTGATCTCCAGTCCCATACCGGTGCGTACGCCGCGTACCCGGCCGTCCTTGACCAGGATGCCCGTCACCATCTCCTGCCAGAAGTCGATATTCGGATGCGCTTCCAGCAGCATCCGCCATTTCTGTGCGAAAAGCATGCGGTCGCTCTGAGCGCGCGGACTCCACATCGCCGGTCCCTTCGAACGGTTTAACATCCGGAATTGCACCATGGTGTGGTCGGTCACGATACCCGAGTATCCGCCAAGGGCGTCGACCTCGCGCACGATCTGTCCTTTCGCCACTCCTCCCATAGCCGGGTTGCACGACATCTGGGCGATCGTCTGCATGTTCATGGTGGCCAGCAGGACTTTCGAACCCATGTTAGCCGCCGCCACCGCCGCCTCACAGCCGGAATGGCCGGCGCCCACTACAATCACGTCGTATTCTGGAAACATTTCTGGCAAAATTTCTTTCCGGACCCGCAAAGGTACAATGTTTTCATAACACAATTGTCCCGCAAAACGTTGCCATTGTCGTAACTTTGAGTTCCCGTAAAAAATCCTCGCATACATGTCCCGACCTTTCCTCGAAACTGAACAAAAAGCCCTGGAGATCAACCTCGACGACGACATTTACGGCTCCTTCGCCGAGATCGGAGCCGGGCAGGAGGTGGCCCGGCATTTCTTTCAGGTGGGCGCCGCTGCCGGCACCATCGCCAAAACGATGTCGGCCTACGACAAGGTGGTTTCCGACAACATCTACGGACAGGAGGCCAAAGGTCGATATGTGTGCGAATCGCGGCTGTACAAAATGCTCGATCACGAGTACGCCCTGATGCAGTCGCGGCTGCGCACCGACCGGCCCGACACCAATTTCTTCGTATTTGCCGATACGGTCGCCGCCATCAATTACCAGCGCACCATCAAGGGCAACGGCTGGATGGGGTTGCGCTTTCAGCTAACGCCCGACGGCGAGCCCAACGACATCGTGCTGCACGTCAAAATGCACGATCACGACAACCAACTGCAACAACAGGCCATCGGCATCCTGGGCGTCAACCTCATCTATGCTTGCTACCGCTATCATCAGAATCCCGAACTCATGATCCAGTCGCTCAAAGACGGCTTGCGGGGCCGGATCACGGTCGATATGGTTCGCCTGAGCGGACCCGATTTCGAACAGCTCGACAACCGCCTGCTCAGCCTTTGGCTGGTCAGACACGGCCTCAGCGAAGTGTCGGTGTTTGGCCCGGACCGTCAGCCGATGCACGCCTCGGAGTTTCTTTACAAGAAACACGTGCTGGTCGTACGCGGTAGCTTCCGCCCGCCCACCCTGGTCAACCTCGACATCATCAAGCGCTCCTTCGAGCAGTTTCGCCACGAACCGGAAGTAGAGAGCCGAAAGACCTTCCTGCTGACCGAGATCACCCTCGACAATCTCCTGGAATCGGGAGAACTCGACGAACAGGATTTTCTCGATCGCGCCGAATTGCTTTGCGCTCTCGGACAAACGGTCCTCATCTCTAATTGCCAGAAATATCGCAAACTGATCGGCTATCTGGCCGATTACAAGGTGCAAATGCTCGGACTCGTCATCGGCGTGCGCGAGTTGATCGACCTGATCACCGGGAAATATTATGAGAATATGGACGGTCGCCTACTTGAAGCCTTTGGGGAAGTGTTTACCCGCCACGTTCGCCTTTACGCATACCCCGCCTTCCAGGAAGGCAGCGAAGAACTCATCCGGGCCGACAATCTGCCGATCCCGGAAGGGGTCAAATTTCTGTACAAACACCTGCTCGACAGCAAGCAGATCGTCGATATCGAACAATTTAACCCCGACATTCTACACATCTTCAGCAAGGACGTGCTCGCCCAGGTGAAAACCGGCGAAAGTGGCTGGGAGGCGAAAGTGCCCTCTAAAGTGGCCGATCTGATCAAGGAGAAATGCCTGTTCGGCTACCCGGTACAACGCATGGAGTTTGAGTACTGAAAAGGAGTGGGGAGTTTGAGTTGGAGAGTGAGTGTGTCTTGCCGTAGCTCTCTTTCCGGGTAGCAGACAAGCATGACGGACGCAGAAAAAAGCATATTGATGAATAACCGAAGTACCATATTGACCGGCGCTATTTTCCTGATGGCCTGCGGCGATGCCAGCCAATCCGGGCAGCCGCCTGCAACCGAATTGCGTTCGGCCACGGAAACGCCTGTTGCACAGCTGGTTTCAGACACCCTTCCGGCCTACGTGTTTTCCACCGACTTCCTGATGGGGAAATTCGATCCGGCTACCCACCCGGATTTCGTCAAGGCAGATCGGCAGTATACCGACGGCGATACCTACTTTCTCCATCACCTGACCTATGAAGCCTTCAAGAAAATGCACGCGGCGGCGGCGGCCGATGGTATTACCTTGACCATTATTTCCGCGACCCGCCCCTTCCAACGCCAAAAGCAGATCTGGGAGGCGAAGTGGACCGGCGCCCGGCTCGTGGGCGGCAAAGACCTCTCCAAGAGCATCCCTAACCCCAGGCAGCGGGCTCTAAAGATCCTGGAATACAGTTCGATGCCCGGCACTTCGCGCCATCACTGGGGCACCGATGTCGACCTGAATGAGCTCGAAAACGAGTATTTCACCCAGGGACGAGGCCTAAAGGAATATGAATGGCTCGTGGCCAACGCAGGACGCTTCGGCTTTTGTCAGGTGTATTCGGAAAAAGGAACTGACCGCCCGGATGGATACAATCTGGAAAAATGGCATTGGTCGTACTTGCCCATGGCCCGCAAACTGACCGAATTCGCCCGTCACGAACTAAAAAATGAAGACATCAGCGGCTTCCTGGGCGCCGAAACCGCCGCCCAGATCGATGTGGTGAACAAATATGTACTGGGCATCAACCCGGTCTGCCGTTAGGAGCCTCTCGAGTACGCATCCGAACTTTAGACGCACTGGTTCGTTATGTCCTCAATACTGCCCTCGGCCACTCTCACTCTCAAACTCACACTCAAACTCAAACTCAAACTCATTTTCCCTCCATGGCTTTCACTGAATCCAATATGCTCGAACTCGGCACCAAAGCTCCCGACTTCCAACTACCCGATACCGTAAGCGGCAAATCGGTGTCGATCGACGATATCGCCGGCGAGCAGGGTACCGTCGTGATGTTTCTCTGTAACCACTGCCCTTATGTGATCCACGTTAATCCCGAGATCGTCCGGGTGGCGAAGGAATACCAGGCCAAGGGAATTGGTTTCGTCGGGATCAGTTCCAACGATGTGGCAAAATACCCCGACGATGCGCCAGATAGAATGAAGGAGGTTGCGAAAAATGTAGGATACTCTTTTCCGTACTTATACGATGAAAGCCAGGAAGTGGCCCGCGCCTACGATGCCGCCTGCACGCCCGACTTTTACGTCTTCGACCAGAACCGCCTGCTCGTGTACCGTGGCCGCCTCGATGCTTCCCGCCCGGGCAACAACGAGCAGCTGACGGGAAAAGATCTGCGGACTGCTCTCGATGCCGTACTGGCAGGTGAGGAGGTCGGCGACCAGCAGTATCCAAGCGCCGGCTGCAACATCAAGTGGAAAATGTAGGAGTCCTTACCGGTAGTAGTTCTTGAAAAATTCCGGCAGATGCCGTAGGGCGGCGATCTCGCGATATTTGGTCGGCGCCTCGCTGGCCGGAGCGCCGAAGTAGACCTTGCCGCCTTCCAGGCTTTTGGAAACGCCGGCGCCGGCCAACACCACGGCGTCGCGCCCGATGCGCACGCGCTGGATCACACCCACCTGCCCATATAACACGACGTTGTCTTCGATGACGGTCTTTCCGCCGACGCCGACCTGCCCGGCCAGGAGGCAGTTCTTGCCGATCACGACCCCATGACCGATATGCACCTGGCAGTCGAGTTTGCTCCCTTC
>JAGQXA010000785.1 GCA_020436865.1 Saprospiraceae bacterium
TCGACAGGTAGCAGGAGCGGCTCACTTCCGTAAACAGCTGATTGAGCCCCGGCCAGATATAGTCGGCAAATTGCACTTCCACAATGGGTTTCAGGCCTACGGCCGACATCCCGACCGTACTACCGACGATAAAGGCCTCCTGAATGGGCGTATTGAATACCCGGTGATCGCCGAATTTTTGGGCCAGCGTGGCCGCTTCTCGAAAAACGCCTCCGAGCCGACCGCCCACATCCTGCCCGTACAGCAGGCATTCGGGATGCTCGCGCATCATCTCCTCGACGGCGAACAGGGCGCAGTCGACCATCACCTTGGGTTCGCCTCCTTTAGGTTCACGCGTGCCTTTCTCTTCGGTGATGGGAGTCGGCGCAAAGTCGTGCGTGTACAGATCTTCCGGGCGTGGGTCTTCCGCCTGCCGGGCTTTCTCGTAATCGGCCTCGACCTGCCGGCGAGCGGCCTTCTCGATCGCCTTGAGCTCCTTTTCGGAAAAGCCTTCCTCCAGCAACACACTGCGGAACAGCGGATAAGGATCGCGTGCCTGGTGCTCCTCCAGATCGTCGCGGTACCATTCCTTGCGCACGCCCGAGGTATGGTGGTTGAGCAGCGGCACGGTCGCATGCACCAGGAAGGGGCGCCGCTCTTTGCGCATCGTGGCGATCACCTCGCGGAAGGTCTGATAACAGGCAAAGAAATCGTTGCCTTCGATGCTGCGCACCTCGATCCCGTGAAAGCCGCGCACGTATTCGGCGGCGTCCTGCGCCCTCGTTTCGGCCGCATTGGCGGAGATGTCCCAACCATTGTCCTGCACCAGATACAGAATGGGTAGTTGCCTGAGTGCCGCCATCTGAAAGGCTTCGGCCACCTCGCCTTCCGTCACGGAGGCATCGCCCAGCGAGCACACGGCGATCGGGTGGTCAGGGCCGTAATCTTCCAACAGGCCTTCCTCTTCCTTATAGCGCAGCCCCAGGGCTACGCCCGTGGTCGGAATGGCCTGCATGCCGGTAGCCGAGGATTGATGCGGGATCTTGGGTTTGTCGGGGTCTTTCAGGCTGGGGTGCGAGTAGTACGAGCGGCCGCCGGAAAAGGGATCGTCGCGCTTGGCCATCAATTGCAGCATGAGTTGATACGGTTCCATGCCAATGCTCAGCAGCAAAGAATCGTCGCGATAGTACGGCGCCAGGTAATCCTGCGGCAGCAGTTGCAGGCCCAATGCGATCTGCAGCGCTTCGTGGCCCCGCGAGGTCGCATGCACGTATTTGGAAACCACCTTAAAGTTCTCTTCATACACCTCCGTCATCGACTTGGCCGTGGCCATGAACCGAAAAGCGCTGGTCAATACTTCTTTGCTGATCTTGTGCTTGGACTGTATCATATAAGATTGGTTTGTCGGTCCGAATGCCGTTCGGACCTACGCGATCATCCTTTCTCCTTAAACCCCTCGATCGCTTTCTTCGTAAACTCCGAAAGCACCAAGCGACCGCTGATGGCTGCGCGCTCGTCGAGGAGTTGGTCCCAGTGCTCGGTACCGGCCCAGAAGATCCGCTTGAGTTCGGCCAGGGCTTCGGGGTTATAGCCGGCGAACCGCCCGGTGAATTCTGCGAGATAGGCGTCGAGTTGCTCCGTGCTGTCGAACACCTCGGTAAAAAGGCCTTTGCTCTTGGCCCAGACGGCGGTTTGCCATTCGGTGGCGTCGATGGCCAGCTGGCTCATCGCCGACAGGCCGATCTTGCGTTCGACGGCCGGGCCGACCACAAACGGGCCGATGCCGACCGCTAATTCGCTGAGTTTGACGGAGGCGTACTTGTTGGCCAGACAATAGTCGGTTGCCGCCGCAAGCCCTACCCCACCCCCGACGGTCTTGCCTTGCACCCGCCCGATCACCAGTTTGGGACAGCTGCGGATGGCGTTGATCACGTTCGCGAAACCCAGGAAAAACCGCTTGCCGGTTTCAAAATCGCGGATAGAGCTCAGTTCGTCGAAACTGGCGCCAGCGCAAAAGGTGCGTTCGCCGGCGCTGCGCAGCACGATGACCGCCGCGCGCTCGTCGCGCCCGGCCTCCCGGATGGCGGCGGCAAGTTCGGCCAGCAACTTGCCCGGCAGCGAATTGTGCGCCGGATGGAAGAATTCGACAGAGGCTACGCCGTCGGCGAAAGTGGTGGTCACGTAGCCCAGTTGGGTTTTGTCCATGGTTGGTTTTTCTTGGTTGGCGGACGCGAAGTTCCTAAAAATTCAACGGTTTACCAAGCCGCCCGGTTGCGGGAAAAGGCGGTTTTCGGTTCACGACTGGTCCAATTTGCGCACCATCGTCAGAATGGTGGCCAGGGCCACGGTTTCGCCGGTTTCGTCGTAGACGTCTACCAGCCACTTGACGATCCCCTTGGCGATATCGTTCTCATCGCGCTTTTCCTGATCGACCTTCTCCTTGACGATAAGGCGCACACCGATCGTCATGCCGGGGTAAACGGGCTTCGTGAAGCGGCACTCGTCGATGCCGTAATTGAGCAAGACCGGTCCTTTCTTCGCATCCACGAAAAGGCCGGCGGCTTTCGACAGCACGAAATAGCCGTGCGCTACGCGCCGCTCGAAGATGGTGCCGTCGAGCGAAGTGGCGTCCATGTGCGCGTAGAAGTTGTCGCCGCTGACATTGGCGAAGTTGACGATGTCCGCCTCCGACACGGTATGTTTGGCGGTGATCAACGTTTCGCCGACCTCCAGTTCTTCGAAGTGTTTGCGGAAGGGGTGCACGGGCTTTTCCTTTTGCTCGGCGCCGTACTGGTACACCTTCGTCACGGCCGTGATCATGCTCGGATGGCCCTGGATGGCGGTCCGCTGCAAATAGTGCAAGACCCCTCGTTTGCCGCCCATTTCTTCACCGCCACCGGCCCGGCCCGGGCCGCCGTGGCTCAGCAAAGGCATCGGCGAACCATGTCCGGTACTTTCCCGGGCGCAGGCTTCGTTCAGGATGAGCACGCGCCCGTGGTACGGGGCCGCCCCTAGCGTATAGTCGCGCGCCACCTGCGGATCGTTGGTGACGATCGAGCTAACCAGCGAGCCTTTCCCCATATTCACCAATTCGACCGCCTCGTCGAGCGAGGAGTACGGAAGGAGGGTGCTCACCGGGCCAAAGGCCTCGACCGTATGGGTATCTTGCTTGTGGAAGGGATCGTCGTTATAAAGCAGGACCGGCGGGAAGAAGGCGCCTTTGTTCTTATCGGCCCCGACCACCTCGAAAGACTCCAGATCTCCATATACGATCTCGGTTTGGGCAGCCAATTGCTGTACGCGTCGCCTCACTTCTTCGACCTGGTCGCGGTTGGCCAGAGCGCCCATGTGTACCCCTTCTACCGTGGGATCGCCGATGGTCGTTTTTTGCAAGGCCTGGCTCAAGGCCTGTTGTACGTCGCCGACCAACTCCTTCGGCACCAGGATGCGCCGGATAGCCGTGCACTTCTGCCCGGCCTTGGTCGTCATTTCCCGTCGCACTTCTTTGATGAAAAGGTCGAACTCGGCAGTGCCGGGCACGGCATCGGGGCCGAGCACGGAGGCATTGAGGCTGTCGGCTTCCAAATTGAAGGGTACCGAATTGTTGATGATCGAAGGCAGGGCTTTGAGCTTGCGGCCCGTCTCGGCCGAGCCGGTGAAGGTGACGACATCCTGTGGCGTCAGTTCGTCGAGGATGCCGATGCCCGAGCCGCAGATCAGTTGAAGGGCGCCTTCCGGCAAAATACCCGAATCGACGATGTCTTGCACCATGGCCTGGGCCAGGTAGGAAGTTTGCTCGGCCGCCTTGACCACCGCCGGCACTCCGGCAAGGAGGTTGACCGACACTTTCTCGAGCATCCCCCATACCGGGAAGTTGAAGGCGTTGATGTGGATGGCAACTCCGTTCTTCGGCACCATAATGTGGTGGCCGATGAAGGTGTTTTCCTTGGAGAGCCTGGCCGCTTCGCCGTCGACATAGAACGGCAGGTCGGGAAACTGGCGCCGCAGCGAGGAATAGGCGAACAGGGTGCCGATGCCCCCGTCGATGTCCACCCAGCTATCGCCTTTGGTAGCGCCGGTCTGGAAGCTCAGCGGATAGTATTTCTTGCGGATGCCGTGCAGGAAAAGAGCCAGCTTTTTGAGCATTTGCCCGCGCTGCCGGAAGGTCATCTTGCGCAAGGCGGGTCCGCCGACGCGCCGTCCGTAATCGAGGATGGCGCTGAAATCGAGCCCGTCGCCGTTGGCTTCGGCGATGAGGTCTCCCGTAATGGCGTTGTACTGCGGGATGCCTTCGCCTTTCGGTTCGATCCACTTGCCGAGGGTATAGTTGGGTAGTTTGGTCATTGGCTAAGGTAGTTTGCTAGGTTCTATTTTGACTTCGTCTCCTTCCACGTTCGAAACAGCGTCTCCTGCGAAGGACGGTCGTGCGGCACCTCCCGCAAGGGCTCGCAGGGGCGCAGACTGTCGTGGCATTCGCGGGGCAGTTGTTGGTACAACCCGGTACCTTCGGTTTTCCAGGCGATCATTTCGTCGCTTACCTGCCGGATCACCTTACCGGGATTGCCTACTACCAGACTGCGCGAGGGGATCTGTTCGTCGGCTTTGATAAAGCAGAGGGCGCCGACGATGCACTCGGCTCCGAGCACGACGCGGTCCATGATCACACTGTTCATGCCCACCAGGCTATTGCGGCCGATCGTGGCGCCGTGGATCACGGCCCCATGTCCGATATGCGCGCCGGCCTCCAGCCGCACGGTCACTCCGGGAAACATGTGCACGGTGCAATTCTCCTGCACATTACAGCTGTCTTCAATGATGATCTCCCCCCAGTCGCCGCGGATCGCCGCGCCCGGACCAATATACACGTCGCGGCCGATGATCACGTTGCCCGTTACGACCGCCTGCGGATGCACAAACGCGGTTTCATGAACGACGGGGCGGAAGCCTTTGAATTCGTAAATCATGGATGTGGGATTTGGGATATGGGATGTGGGATACCCAATACTCACAGCCCATATCTCATATCTAATCGTTAGACGACAACATAGCCACGAGGCGCAGGATCTCCAGATAAAGCCAGACCAGGGTGATTAGCAGTCCCATCGCGGAAAACCACTCCATGTAGGCCGGCGCCTTGTACTGCTCGCCCTTCTCGAAATTGTCGAAATCGAGCAGGAGGTTGAGTGTCGCGATCCCGATGATCACCAGGCTGATACCGATGCTCATCCAGCCGCCATCGTGGAGAAAAGGCATGTTCATGCCGAAAAATGACAGGATCCAGTTCAATACATACACCAGCAACACGGCGCCGGTAGCCATAACGACGCCGGTGCGGAACTTATCGGTTACCTTGATGATCCGCGCCTTGTAGATGAACAGCATCAGGAAGAGGAGCGCGATCGTCAGGGTTACGGCATTGAAAATAATGCCGTTGTAGACCTGCGCGTAGATGGCCGATACCGAGCCCACGAAAAGTCCCTCGACCCCGGCATACAGCGGCGCCAGGATGGGCGACCATTCGCGCTTGAACACGGCGATCAGCACGATGACGAGGCCGGCAATAGCGCCGCCCCAGAGGAAGAGCTTGCTGGGCATGGTGAAGCCCCAATAAGCGGCCAGCACCAAAATGGCCAGTAGGAGGAACGATTTGTTGATGGCTCCTTGTACGGTCATTGTTTCACCACGGGCAATGAGGTCGGAGCTGGTCTGATAAGCCTTCTCGGTCATGACCGGGTTGTGCGATTCGAATAGGTTTCTGCGTGCCATTTCAATTTTTTTGAGAGTGTATGTCTAAGACATGGAGTGTTTAAAGATACTCCATGTCTGAGAAACTCCATGTCTAAACTCTTTCCAGGATCACGGCGTACCCTTGCCCCACCCCGATGCACATGGTCACCAGCGCATAGCGGGCCTGCCTTTTTTGCAGTTCGATCGCTGCTGTGTTCAGGATACGGGCGCCGGTCATGCCGAGCGGATGCCCGATAGCGATGGCGCCACCGTTGGGATTGATCCGCGGATCGTCGTCGGCCAGGCCGAGTTCGCGCGTGCAGGCCAACACCTGCGCCGCGAAGGCCTCGTTGATCTCGATGAGGTCCATGTCGGCCAGCGTCAGTCCGGCTTTGGCCAGGGCTTTGCGCGAGGCGCCGACCGGACCGATGCCCATAATGCGCGGCTCGACGCCGACTACGGCCGAGCTAACGAACCGGGCCCGGGGCTGCAATCCGTATTTCTTTATCCCTTCCTCCGAAGCAATGAGGAGGGCTGCCGCACCGTCGTTCAAACCCGAGGCGTTGCCGGCCGTCACGGTCCCTCCTTCGCGGCGAAAGGCGGGCCGTAGTTTTGCCAGCACCTCCGGAGTGGTATCGGGCTTCAGGAACTCGTCGTGCTCAAAAACGAGCGGATCGGCCTTCCGGCGGGGGATCGAGACCGGCACGATCTCCTCTGCCAGGCGCCCAGACTGCTGCGCCGTAGCCGCTTTCTGCTGCGACCAATGCGCAAAGCGGTCCTGATCCTCGCGGTTGATGCCGTATTGGTCGGCCAGATTCTCGGCTGTTTCGCCCATGGCGTGGGTGCCGTACAGTTCCTTCATCTTCGGATTGACGAAGCGCCAACCGAAGCTGCTGTCGTGCATTTCGGCGTCGCGGCCGAAAGGCGCCGACACCTTCGAGATCACCCACGGACCGCGCGTCATGTGCTCCACCCCGCCGGCGATGAACAGGTCGCCGTCGCCGGTTCGGATCGCGCGATGCGCGTGAATGGCGGCCGACATGCCCGAAGCGCAAAGGCGGTTTACAGTTTCACCGGGTACCGACCAGGGCAGTCCCGCCAACAACAAGGCCATGCGGGCTATATTGCGGTTGTCTTCGCCGGCCTGATTGGCGCAGCCCAGAATGACGTCGTCATAGGCCTCCGGTGGAATATTTGAATGACGCTCCACCAGCGCCCGGATCACCTGCGCGGCCAGATCGTCCGTCCGGACCGGCGACAGGGCTCCGGTAAAACTCCCTACCGGGCTGCGAATGCCGTCGATGAGGTATGCCTCAGCTAATTGGGTCATTGGTTGATTTGTTAATTGGTTGGTCGGGGCCTTCGCCGTACGAGCCTTTTTGCCTTTCTACCCCCATAAGACATCTGCCCCCGCCTAAATGTTTTGCCGCCTCAGACCTCCCAATCCTGGCTGGTGCGGTACACCGTACCTTTAAACAGGGCCACGACCTCTCCTTTCTGGTTGGTGACCCTGACGTGATAAATGCCGATCCGGTTCGTGCAATGGTCTTCCTGCGCTTCGGCGGTCAGCACGTCGCCCTCGCGCACCTGCACAGTGTGCGAGATGGTGGTTTCGACCGAAACGGCTTTTCGTCCGTGCGAATTCGAGGCAAAGGCCAAGGCGCTATCGGCCAGGCTATAGGTGATGCCGCCGTGGGCGATGACAAAGCCGTTGAGCATTTCCCGGCGCACGGTCATGCGCAAGACCGAGCGCCCGGGCGCGTCTTCGAGGCGCTCGATCCCCAGCCACTGGCTGAAGTAGTCCTTGTCCATCATGCGGTCGACAATTGCACCCGCGAGTTGATCCTTGTCCATGTTCA
>JAGQXA010000145.1 GCA_020436865.1 Saprospiraceae bacterium
GCAAAGGGTTCGATTCCCACGGCTCGGCCATCGCCGGGTTGAAGCTCATGGTGAGCGCCAGATCAGGATTCTGGAGGCTTTTTGCCCGAGCAAAAGTCCCGGGCGTTGCGGCATAGTAGTTGCCTAACCCCACTGCAACAGGTGGGCTGTGCGCCGGCGCAACCGGTGCACAGGCGGTGTACATTCGAGCCGGCCGGCTTCAGGGCACGCCCTGGAGAACGCCGGTTAATGGCGGGGAGCCAACCCCATTCTGCAAAGTGCGGCCCGAGCCGCTATGCAGGCCACGTCTAAGGCGCCGAACAGCTGCGACGTACCCCGGTTCGCCGGGGATCACGGCATCGGACGAGTACTTCCTTCCGGCGACGGGGGGAGGTGGACAAGGGGGGAACTTCGGGGCCGCAACTCCGGACATAATCCTCCGAAAGTTCGTCTGCAAAAGCGATAGTCTCAGGCTTTTTTCACAAATCTCCAAAAGGCCAACGCCCCCAGCCCCAGAGCGCCCAGGGCCATCCAGCCCCAGGGTGCTCCGCGGGCCGGCAGGGGGCGCATGTCGCCGACCGCCACCAGGGCGCCCCAGAAGTAGGGATGGGCGGTGAGGCCGTCGGCGGTCGACAGGTAGTTGAGCTTGGCCTGGCGCAAGGCCTCGTCTTTCGGCATCCCGCCGGCCAGGTAGCCATAGAAATCGCTCACGATCGTCGCCGTAGCGGCATCGTTGGCCAGCCACAGGCTCATCACTACACTGCGGCAGCCGGCATAGGAAAACGCCCGGCCCAAACTGACCACCCCTTCTCCTTCCGCCAATTCCCCGTAACCGGTATTGCAGGCGCTCATCACGGCCAGTTCGGCCGGCAGGTCGAGGTGATAGATCTCGTAGGCATAGAGCGATCCATCGAAGGTCGTATCGGCCTCGGGAGAAAACAGCAGGCCCGAATAAAGGGGTTGCCGGTCGTCGGCAAAAGCGTGGGTAGCCAGATGCAGAATACGGCTGTGGGCGGCATATTGGCGAAAATGGCTCTCCGTAGCGGTCGAGCCGGTAAAGAGCCGTCCGGCAAAGAGGTCGTGGGCGCGTTCCACTTCCGGCAGGGCAAAGGGCAGCGGAGACGGAGCGCCGCGGAAAGGTCCGGCCGGACCTGCTGCACCGGATCCGTCGGTGAAAGCCGGAGCGAAGCCGGCATAGGGATCCGAGCTTTCGGCAGCCGGGTGAAGGGCTTCCAACCAAAGGGCGGCCGACCATAAGTAGTGGATCTGAAAATCGCGGAGCAAGTAGTTCGCCGTGCGAAAATCGCCGGCTGAGCCGCCCGGTCGCACCAGGATCTCGAACGGCAGGTATTGCAGCACGCCATGCGGTACGATCATCAGGCGGTCGACGCCTTCCAGCTCTTCTTCAGCGGGAAGTAAGAGCAGGCGGTAAAGGCCTTCCAAGGCCTCCAGGTAGGCATCTTTCGATGAATTATCGAGCAATGCGGACACGTCCTGCTCGCGCACCCGGCGGATCTGTCCGGAAAGATCGCCGGTCAGCGGCATTTCATAACCGTGGATGCCCTCCGGTCGGACGAGCAACAGGAACAGGGAACGGTCGTCGTAGAAATATTCCAGCAAGGCCATATGCTTCCCCTCGCCCTCGAGGCGGCGCAGAAGATCGGCGGAGTCGAGCGAGGGGCTGGCATACTTGAGCTGGTAGTAGCGCGGAAAGTCGTGTTCCAACGCGGCGATCTGCTGTTCGTAGGTCAGCTTGAGCTCAAAGAGGTCGTCGCGCAGGTCGTCCGCCTGTTCGTCTTCATCGGTTTCCGCCAGTTCCTCTTCCAGGGCGGCGATGCGGCTTTCCGCGTCGTGCAGGTCGGCCAGGGCATCGGGCGGCAGTCCGGCGGCCTCC
>JAGQXA010000146.1 GCA_020436865.1 Saprospiraceae bacterium
TCCTCAAATTGGAAGAAGTCTTCGTCGAGTACCAGGATGGGTTGCAGCGGGAGTTCCATGACCCCGATCCGCAGGTGGATCCCGGTGGCCAGATGGGCGGTCAGTTCGGTGCGCATATCCGCTCCGATGATCGGGAAGGTGCGCTGGTAGGGGATCCCGAGGATATCGGTGATCTCCTTTTTCGTCAGGATGGTGTTCTCTGCACCCGTGTCGAACAGAAAACGCAGGGGAAAGTGGCGGTCGAAGACCAGGTCGATCAGGATGAAACCGTTGCTGTATTCAAAGGGAATATCGACGATGTCGGCGCCTTTTCGGATCGGGTCGCCCGGCACAAAAACCCGCTGGGCGGAAGCCCGGAACAGGGTGAAAAGAAGGAGGGAAATGGCGAGGATCGGTCTCATATACGGTTTGAAAGTTGCCGGACGAGGTCCGGCCAGAGTCGGGTTTACGGTCAGGATCGCAAGGCCGTTAGTTCGCTTTTAGGAAAGATACCAAAAATCTCCGGTTGTTGCGTCGGCGGCCGCCGACGGTGCATTTTTCGGCTTGCCGGAAAGCGGAACCAAGGGCTAAAACTTGAAGGGCCGGAAAAAATAACTTAACTTTCAAGAAGTTAGGAGATTAGACAGATTCCACATAATATTTGGCCAGGCATGAAGGTAAAAAAATTCCCTTCAGTGATTTTTGGTTTTTTCAAACATATTTTGGACTTTTACACATTAGTTAGTGTGAAAGTAACACGTTTATTTCCCCTCAGGGCCAGTACAGCAAACAGAACCAACCATTTGTGATTTTCTTGTTCACTTTCCGGCATTCGGGTTGCCGGAAAGGGGTTGTCCCACAAAACCTTCAAGAGAAACAGCTGCGGGCTGTTGTTTGACATTATTTCATTAAACCTTGGTAATGTATGAAACTTAAGATCGACTATTTCTCAAAAAGCTTGCTGTTGCTGTTGTTTGCAATGGCTTTCAGCAGCTTTGCGTTCGGTCAGCGTTCCATTTCCGGAACGATCACCGACGCGGAGACTGGCGAGCCATTGATCGGGGCTAACATCCTCGTGGTCGGCACCAGCTCCGGGACCATTACCGACATCGATGGCAACTTCGAGCTGAATTTGCCCGAAGGGTACAACACCATCGAGGTGTCGTACACGGGCTATGCCGCTCAAACCATCGAGGTAGGGGCTTCGAACGTACTCAACCTCTCCCTTTCGCCGGGCTCGGTGCTCGACGAAGTCGTGGTGGTGGGCTACGGTACGCAGAAAGCCAAAGAAGTGACCAGTGCCGTTGCCAGCATCAAAGCGGAAGACTTTAACGCAGGTAACGTCAACGATCCGCTGACCCTGATCCAGGGTAAGGTCGCAGGCCTTTCGATCTCGAAGATCGGTGGCGACCCCAACGGCTCTTCGACGATCCGCCTGCGCGGTCTGTCGACCCTCGGCGCCAACACTTCGCCACTTGTGGTCATCGACGGCGTGATCGGCGCATCGCTGCAGACCGTCGACCCCAACGACATCGAATCCATCGACGTGCTTAAAGACGGCTCTGCCGCGGCTATCTACGGTTCGCGCGCCTCTTCCGGCGTGATCCTGATCACGACGAAGAAGGGCGCCGACGGACAAGCCACGGCCGAGTATAACGGCTTCGTGACCACGGAATCGATCGCCAAGAAAGTACCCACGATGAGCGCTGCCGAATTCGCAACGTTCCGTCCGGACTTCGATCGCGGTTTCGATACCGACTGGATCGGCGAGGTGACCCGTAACGCCATTTCGCATGTGCACAACCTGTCGTTGTCGGGCGGTTTCGGCAACACCTCCTACCGGGCGGCCTTCAACTTCCGCGATATCGAGGGAGTGAGCATCGTCACCGGCTTCGAGCAGGTCAACGGCCGTTTGAACTTCAGCCAGAAGGCCCTCAACGACCGCCTGAAATTGTCGCTGAACGTAGCTGCCAACGAGCGTAGCTCCAACTTTGGCTTCAACGAGGCCTTCCGCTACGCTACGACCTACAACCCGACCGCTCCGGTGCTCTTCAGCGATGTGAACCATCCGCTGTACGACAAGTACGGCGGTTACTACCAGGAAGAGAACTTCGACTTCTTCAACCCCCTCGCTATTCTCGAGCAGGGCCAGAACATCGGCGAACTGAAGGACCTGCTGGTCAACGTTCGCGGCGATCTGGAGATCGTCGAAGGCCTGACGGGCTCCGTCAGCTACTCGATCCAGCGCGAGAGCGACATCTTCGGTGAATACTACAACAAGCAGGCCTACTTCCGCGGCTTCAACCGCAACGGTCTGGCCAAGCGCTTCACCGAAGACCGCAATACCGAATTGTTCGAAGCGACCGGTAACTACTCCAATCGCGTCAACAAACTCGAATACAGCCTGTTGGCCGGTTATTCCTACCAGGACTTCATCACCGAGAATTTCGAGGCAGAGGCCGGCGACTTCATCTCCGACGCCCTCACCTTCAACAACCTCAACATCGCCCAGGACTTCCCGAACGCACGCGCTACCGTTCGTTCGAACAAGAATTCCTACAAGGTGATCGCCTTCTTCGGTCGCTTGAACCTGAACTACGACGATACCTACTACCTCAGCGCTTCGCTGCGGCAGGAAGGTTCGACCCGCTTCGGGGAGAACAATCGCTGGGGCCTCTTCCCCGCCGTGAGCGGTGGCATTACCCTGAGCAACCTGTTCGACATCGGCGGTGTGGACAACCTCAAACTGCGCGTCGGCTATGGCGAAACGGGCGCTCTGCCTCCCGAAAGCTACCTGTCGCTGCTGCGCTTCGTTCAGCAAGGTTCGTTCTTCTACAACGGCGGCTTTGTGCCGGCCTTCGGCCCGGACCGCAACGCCAACCCGAACCTGAAGTGGGAGACCAAAGGCGAACTCGACATCGGGTTGGACTTTGCTCTGTTGGACTACAAGCTGACCGGTACCGTCGACTACTACAACCGGCAAACCCGCGACCTCATCTACAACGTGAACGTGCCGGTTCCGCCGAACCTCGCCGACCGGACCTGGGCAAATCTCGAGGACGTCGAGCTGAAGAACACCGGCGTGGAAGTGAGCCTGGGCTATGCCTTCGGCGGCAACGACCGCAATTTCAGCTGGGAGCCGCGCCTGGTCTTCTCGACCTTCAAGACGACCCTCGATACCGTAGCGATCGACGGCGAAGCCGAATTCCAGTTCTTCCAGTCGGGCGGCGTATTCTTCGACTTCCTCACTTCTCCGGGTGCGCCTGGTCTGAACAACAACCCGACCATCGCCGTTTTTGCCGGCGAAGAACTCGGTCAGATCTGGGGTCCCGCTTTTGTAGGGGTTAGCGAAGACGGCAAGTTCATCTTCGAAGACGTCAACGGCGACGGCACTACCGATGCCGACGGCGACGGCGTAACCGACGAAGCCGACAAGCGCGTGATCGGCAGAGGTCTGCCCAAGTACTCCCTGGGCTTCAGCAGTGCCTTCACCTTCGGGAAATTCGACTTCAACTTCTTCCTGCGCGGCGACTTCGGCCACGACCTGGCCAACTTCTACCGCACCTTCTACGAGCCGCTCGGCACGGGCTCGCGTGAGATCGAGAA
>JAGQXA010000786.1 GCA_020436865.1 Saprospiraceae bacterium
GGCCATAAGTTCGTCGATCCGCGCTTCGACCGCTGGATCCAGCGAAGCAGAAGGCGCCGGCTCGGCGCTTGGAGTCGATCGGCAACTCCACTGAAAACAGGTGATCATCAATAGGACAACCAGGACTAGGGCATTTCTCATGGAATCTTTGGATTTTGTGGAAGTTGAACGGTGGGGTATAAAAATAGTGAAAATATCCTGCTTATTGATCTCCGGTTTGCCCGGATTCAGCCCGGAGGGGCGGCATGTTCACCATCACATGCCGCCCCGATGGAACTCACGTTCATACGTACTGTTCAATACCTGGTTCCGGACAGACCGCCATCCTTCCTCTAAAATGCGTTTGCCCTGTTGCCCAGACCGATCTGGTCAAATTCATCGTCGGCTTCCCGTCCTCCCTCCTCTCCTACCCTTCCGGCCATCCGGCGACAGAATGCCTACCTATATTTGACATTTTTAAATAAAAAAAATCGTAATATTACATCGAGAACAGACTGCGAGATTACCCGCAAAATGATCGATCATGAAGAGAGTTACACCCATTCTCCTCCTCCTGCCCTTGCTGTGGCTGGCCGGACCGGTCTATGCCCAGGGGGTGATGACCCCCAGCGGCCAGGGCGCCTGGGGAAAACAGGTCTTCTTCTCCGGCATGGCCATGAACAAGCAGCCCTACTCGACCGAGCCGCTGGCCGTGGTCACCCTGGGTTTCGGCATCGGCAATCCAAAGAAGAACCTGGGCGTGGAAATAGCCGGCAACATGCCGTACTACGATGTCGTCACCCTCGACGTCAAACTGCATAAATACCTCGGGCTCGGCACTTCGCTGGCCATCGGCAGCAACAATCTCTTCACGACCGGCCTCAATTTCGATTACGACAACTACTACGCGGTACTGAGTCACGACTTCCGGCACAATTTCCACCAACGCAATCCCTTTTCCCGCCTCGCCCTCAGCCTTGGTCTGGGGCAGGGCCGCACTTTTTCCACGAAGTGGCCGAAAGACCTCGTGCGCGACAAGCCCGACGGGGGCACCCGCATCTTTGGAGCGGCCGCCATCCGGCTTGGGGAGCACATCCGCCTGGAGGGCGAGTGGACGGGCGTGAACCTCAACAGTTTTCTGACCTTCCACCGCCAATTCGGCCGCCTTCCGCTGGGCCTGCACTTCGGCTTCGCCGATCTGACCAGCTATTCCGGCGACCGGATCCTCTTTGTCGTCGGCCTCGGAGCCGGCTACCGCTTTCGCTAGTCGTCCATCCTGAAACCCTCTTTGCGAAGATTTCACCACCAAAGGCGCATTTGTACCATGAACTCGAACGGACACCCTCTGCTGCTGCTCTTCTTCTGGGCGTTGCCCTTCTTTCTGTGCGCGCAAACCCACGATTGCCCACCCTTTCAAACGCCTCCCTCGCCGACCGAATCCGAGCGCCCCTCCCGCATCTTTGCGCCGGGCCTGAGCGATCCGACGGGCGTGCACGGACCAGCTTCCGTGGCGGCGCGGGCGCCTTACCCCGATCTGCAGATCCCGCGCCCCGACTATCCGCTCATCCCCCTGCCGGAAAATGATCCGGTCGACTACCTGACCGGCAATTTCCAGGAATCGGAAGCCGACCTGCAGCTGCAAACCCTCGGCCGGCCCTTCTCTTTCCGACGCTACTACAACAGCCTTTCGCATGCCGAAGGAGCGTTCGGTCCCAAGTGGATGCATAGCTTCGAACAACATCTTTCCGAACAACCCGATGGCACGATCGCCCTCGAAACGCCGGGCGGCGAACTGCTTTTCACCCGCCAGGAAAAGGACTCGGCCCTGATGGCCCCCATCGGCTACCCCCTGCAACTGCAGCGCCTGCCCAACGGCAATTACGAACTGCTCAAGCCGCAGGGCGACCGGCTGACCTTCAACGCCCGCGGAAGACTGATCGCGATCGGCAGCCCTGACGGGTATAGCTTCCAACTGCTGTATAGCGGCGAAGACCGCCTGGTTCAGGTGGTGTACCCGATGGAGCGCATTCTTCGGTTTCGCTACGATACCATCGGACTGCTCACCCAGATCGAAGATCCGATCGGGCGGACCGTCCGCTACCACTACGACTCCCAGCACCGGCTCGTGCGGGTCGTCAACCCGCAAGGTCAGTCGAAAACCTATACCTACGATCGCGACCACCTGCTCACCTCCATCACCGACTACAATGGCGAAACCTATCGCTATGAGTACAAGTGGGACGGCCGCCTGCTTCGCAGCACCGATCCGCTGGGACATACCGAGCGTTTCCGCTACCCCAACGTGCTCGGGCTATTTCCCATCAACAAGACGGTCTTTTACGACAAGAACGGCAAACGCTGGGATATTTTTCATAAAGACCAGCTGGTCCGGAAGGTGAAGAACCCCCTCGGGGAAGAAACGCGCTACGAATACGCCAAAGGGACGCACCTCATCGAGCAGGTATACTTCGCCGACAAGAGCCATAAGAAGTACGCCTACGACAAGGCCGGACGCCTGACGGCCGTGACCGATGCCCTCGGCGCCGTCACCCGCTACCGCTACTACGGCGAAGGCCGGCAA
>JAGQXA010000787.1 GCA_020436865.1 Saprospiraceae bacterium
CCATCATCGGTATGCTGATGAACCAGAACAGCCAGACCATGGCCAGATAACCGGCCATGGTCCACCAATAGGTCGGATCGGCGGCCAGGCCGAAGAGGAACAGGCCGAGCCAGAAGGTGATCTCCCCGAAGTAATTGGGGTGGCGGGAAAAGGCCCAGAGGCCGGAAGTGATCGTCTTGCCCCGGTTAGCGGGCTGTAGGGAAAAACGCCGCTTCTGATTGTCGGCAAAGAGTTCGAAGCCGATCCCCACGAGCGTTACGGCTACGGCCAGCAGGTCCAGGCCCTGGAAGGGCGCATTGTCAATTGCCTGGGCCGGATAGAGCGGCAGGCAGCCCAGAAAGACCAGCACGGTGGGGAAGAGGTGAATGCCGGAAAAGCTGACCAGCCAGTACCAGCGCCCGGTTTGTTCGGCTAGCTGCCCATACCGCCAATCTTCATGCTCCAGGCCGGTCCACCCCCGCGCCCAGTTCCAGGTGAGCCGGATGCCCCAGGCGCAGACCAGGGCGAAGGCCAGGGCCGACCGCCAGTGGTCGGCGCCGTTCTCCCAGCCAAGCCAAAGCAAATAAGCGGAAATGAAGATCGGGATCACGCTCCAGTACGGATCGTAAAAGCTCGAATTGCGCGTCAGATAACTGGCCGCGAACACCACGATCGTGGCGGCCACATCCGCCAGGGCAATGGCTTTCATCGGATGCCAGTCGGAGGGCAGCAGGAGCACGATCGCGGCGGCTACCGCCAGAGCGAGCACGTACGACAAGGCCACCCACCAAAAGGCCTGAGTTCGGGAAACGCCGGCATGGTCCTTCATTTCGTTTTTTCAGGCGAAAATAAGCATTCATCTACACTGTGCGCCGCTGCTTCTTCCGATGGAATGACCTTCTCTGTTTTTTCTTGGCCCTTCCACAAATTAATCGTACCTTTGCGCCGCTAAAAAATTTATTAACCCCGTCTCTCCGTAGGAGAGGCTACAAAAGCATTCTTTCAATGCTAGAAGAAGAAAAGGACAAATTGGAAACTCCTGAACAGGAGGAACAGGCAGCTGAGGAGGTACAAGAAACGACTCCTGCCGATACTACGGAAGAAACGACCGAAGCCGCCGAAGAAGAGGTAGTAGAATCGTCGGCCGCCGTGGCTGAAGACAGCGCCGAACAAGAGGACGACTCCAGTGACGAAGACGAGGAGGAAGATGGCGACGACGAGCAGGCGGAAGAGACCGCTTCGGGCGACGAAGACGAGGAGGAAGAAGAGGAGGAAGACGATCTGGACCTCGATGGCGACGACGATGGCGGAGATGCCGGAGCGCACGACGACTTCGATTGGTCGGTGAGCAACAAGCAAAGCCTGCCGTATTCCGAAACCGAGATCGAAACCTACCTGGAACAGTACGAATCGACCCTGACCAAGGTGGCCGAGAACGAGATCGTGTCGGGCATCGTTACGGGTATTCAGGGCGGCGATGTCGTGCTCGACATTAATTACAAATCCGACGGCCTGGTGCCGCTTTCCGAATTCCGCGACCTGCCCGATCTGACGGTGGGCGACCCCATCGAGGTCTACGTCGAGAAGCAGGAAGACGAGCGCGGCCAGCTGGTGCTTTCCCGCCGCAAAGCCAAACTGCTGCGCGCCTGGGAGAACATCAAGGATTCCTACACCAACGGCACCGTGATCAAAGGTACGGTCATCAGCAAGACCAAGGGCGGTCTGATCGTCGATTGCGGCGGTCTGGAAACCTTCCTTCCGGGCTCGCAGATCGACATCAAGCCGATCATCGATTACGATCAGTACGTAGGTAAGACCATGGAATTCAAGGTTGTCAAGATCAACGAACAGATCAAGAACGCCGTGGTTTCCCACAAGGCGCTCATCGAAAGCGACCTGGCCGAGCAGCGCGAACAGATCATCGCCAGCCTCGAAAAAGGTCAGGTGCTCGAAGGCCTGGTCAAGAACATCACCGACTTCGGTGCGTTCCTCGACCTGGGCGGCGTCGACGGCCTGCTGTATATCACCGACATCTCCTGGGGCCGCATCAGCCATCCCAGCGAAGTGCTCGAACTCAACCAGAAGATCAACGTCGTGGTGCTCGACTTCGACGAGAACAAGAAGCGGATCTCGCTCGGCCTCAAGCAGCTGCAGCCGCATCCGTGGGAAGTGCTCGACAACAAGATCAGCGAGGGTTCGGTGGTGAAAGGCAAGATCGTCAACATCGAAGATTATGGCGCTTTCCTCGAGATCATGCCGGGCGTAGAAGGCCTGATCCACGTGAGCGAGGTCTCCTGGAGCAATCAGCCGATCAACGCCCGCGAATACTTCAAGATCGGACAGGAGCTCGAAGCCAAGATCGTGACCATCGACCGCGAAGACCGCAAGATGTCGCTCTCCGTCAAGCAACTGAGCAAAGACCCCTGGAGCGAGATCGAAGAGAAATTCCCGATCAACAGCCGCCACAGCGGCGAGGTCAAGAACCTCACCCCCTATGGCGTGTTCGTCGAACTGGAAGAAGGCATCGGCGGCATGGTGCACATCTCCGACCTGTCCTGGACCAAGCGCTACTCGCATCCCTCCGAGTTCACCAAAGTCGGTGAAACGATCGAGATCGTGATCCTCGAGATCGACAAGGATAACCGCAAGCTGTCGCTCGGCCACAAGCAGATCGAAGAGAACCCCTGGGATACGTTCGAGAACGTCTTCCCCGAAGGGTCGTACCACGAAGCTACCGTCCTGCGCCGCGACGACCGCGGAGCGATCGTGCAACTGCCCTACGGGCTGGAAGCTTTCGCCCCGATCAAGCACGTACGCAAGGAAGACGGCACGCTCGCCGAAGTCGACGAGGTCATTACCGTGAAAGTGATCGAGTTCAACCGCGACGATAAGCGCATCCTGGTGTCGCACCTCCGCTACCTGGAAGACATCCGCCGCGAGGCCGACGAGCAGGTGCGCAGCGAACGCCGCACCGAACGCGATCAGGTTCGCAAGGCCGTTAAGAAGACCCAGTCCAATGTCGAGAAATCGACCCTGGGCGATCTGGCCGCTTTCTCCCAGTTGAAAGAACAACTGGCCGACGGCGAAGAAGGCGAAGAAACTACAGAAGAAGAAGCGGGCGACGAAGACGACCAATAAAGTCGACCGACTTTCAGGATACTAAACCCGGCCGGACGTTTGTTCCGGCCGGGTTTTCTATTTTTAACGCGAACCGCACGTGAGTTTTTAAACTATACCAGACGACCTATGAAAACGACAACGGCTATTCTCCCCCTATTTCTGCTATACCTTTCCGCTCTTCTGCCGGCCCAGTGCGTGGAGGATTGGGTGGCCGCCCAGACCAGCCCTTCGGAAGTGTTTCCCTGGGAACTCGAATTCGATGCCGAAGGCAACCTGTACCTGGCCCTGGCCGGGAAACAGGCCCTGGAGGTCCTGGATGCGATGGGTGGTGGGATCGACCTTCAGTCAGGTAGCCTGGAGGCAATGACCG
>JAGQXA010000788.1 GCA_020436865.1 Saprospiraceae bacterium
GTGTAGGAGAACTGCAGCGATACCGTATCGCTGGGCACCTCCAGGCTGTACATCCCGTCAAAATCCGTAATGGTCCCGGTATAAGTGCCGACAACCAGGATGTTCACCCCGATGAGCGGTTCGGCGGTGGTCGCATCGGTCACTGTACCGGTAATGGTGATCTGCGAGGAGGCGTGCAGGCCCGTCAGCAGAAGGGCGCACAGGATCACCCATGTCCGAAAGATCTTCTGTTTCATAAAACTTTGTTTTGTGTAATGGTGCTTTATGCCAACGTAGGATTGGCTGGGAATCTCCCAATCCACTCGATGTCGGTACAACTTGGTTGGTGCAGTTGGTTAGCTGTTGCGGAGGGCGAATGGGCCAAACCGCTAACGATGCCAAATATAGAGAAATAGCATAAAAAAACGCCTTTCTTTAACGATAAGAAAGGCGTTTGAGTGAAGGCGGCCGGCCACTGCGGAAGGATTCAGGAAGAGTGCAGCGCGTCGGCTATCAATTGCCGCTGGCGCTCCCAATCGCTGGTGCGCACAAAGGTGAGCGGCACATACTCGTCGGTCGGCAACCCGATGTGGTAGATCATCCAATCGTCGCCGTAATCCCTGACGAGCGTGCGGATGCATTCGATGCGGTTCTCCTCGTAGGTCTTGCAATCGTCCCAGCGATAGAACTCCACGCGGAATCGCATCTGCTGTTTTTGCCCGTTGATCTTCATTTCGATGTCGATCTCTTGCCGACCGGGCAAAGTCGGAATGGGAATGGATAGGTGAAGCATAATGGAAAGTTGAGAAGGTTAAAGAGGTGGCAGGGGTGACAAAGGTGACAGAGGTACGACACCTTTGCAACCTTTGTCACGTCTGCCACCTTTGCTACTTCTACTCATTCCGTTTTCAACGAATTGACCGGATTGGCCAGCGCCGCCCGGATGCTTTGATAACTCACGGTAGCAAAGGCGACGAACAGGGTCAGCAGGCCGGTCAGGGCGAAGATCCACCAATCGAGATGGATGCGGTAGACGAAATCGGCCAGCCATTGCTGCATGAGATAGTAAGCAACCGGACCGGCCAGCAGCAAGGACAGCAGCACCAGTTTGAGGAAATCGGAAGAGAGCAACCCGACAATACCCGACACGCTGGCGCCCAGCACTTTGCGAATGCCGATCTCCTTGATGCGGCGGGCGGCGGCATGGGTCGCCAGCCCGAACAGGCCCAAACAGGAGATCAACACGGCCAGCAGGCCGAAGGCTTTCGAGGTGTTCGACATCCGCTGATCGTCGGCATAAAGGCGGGCAATGCGCTCGTCGAGGAAATTTCCCGAAAACACCTGCTCGGGAAAGACCTTGTCGTACACGCCCTGGATCGCGGCGATGGTCGCAGGCAGGTCGGTTGGCCGGATCTTCACGCCGGCCTCCCAGTAGTATTCCTTGCGCGAGGTCAGGAGGAGGGGGTCGTGAGCGGTGCGCAGCGACTGGGTGTGAAAATCTTCCGTCACGCCGGCAATTGTCACCTTGACCTTCGAACCGACCCGCAGGGTTTGGCCGACCGCTTCGTGAGGATCCTGCAGCCCGAGCCGTCGGAGCAGGGTTTCGTTGATCACGGCCTCCCGCATGGTGTCGGAAGGGGCATACCACTGGCCGGCCAGCATACGGATGCCGTAAGTGTCTCCGTAGTCGGCATCGCAAAACTTCAGGGAGAGGTTGTAAGGCTCGTCTTCGGGTCGATCGGCGTAGCGGAAGTTGGTATCCCAGACATTGTTGCTCAGCGGCTGATCGCTGCTGAAGCTGACCTGCTCCACGCCGGGCGCCTGCAGGAGTTCCTGCTTCAGCGCGGCCTGTCGCATCACCGAACTACTGTCGATGTTGAAGGTAAAGGTGTAGATCAGGTTCTCGGAAAAACCCAGGTCCTTCGACCGGATGTAGTCCATTTGCAGAATGGTGACCAGCGCGCCGATGATCAGCGCCTGCGCCACGGCGAACTGTAACACGACCAGCGTTTTGCGCAGCAGGTTGCCGCCGCCCTTCCCGCCGCTCGTGTTGAGGTGCAAAGCTGCCGCCGGCCGGTATCCCGACAGGAGAAAGGCCGGATACAAGCCGGCCAGGAGGGTCACGCCGGTGAAAACGGCGACCAGGAAAAGTCCGACCGCCGGATCGGTCAGAAAGGGCAGTTCGCTCGGCACGTGCGATACGTGGTGCAGCAAAGGCGAAGCTAAGGACGACAGGACCAGACTGACCAGGATGGAGGCCAGCACCAGCAGAGCCGTCTCGGTCATGAATTGCCCGATCAGTTGTTCTCTTCGGCCTCCCAGGGTTTTCTTGATCCCTACCTCCTTGGCTCGCATCGTAGCCTGGGCCGTGGCCAGGTTGATAAAATTGAAACAGGCCATGACCAGGATCAGGATGCCGATCAGCGAGAGCACCTTGAGCCGGTTGCGATTCATGTAGTGAGTACCGGAATGACTGAGCCTTTCATTGTAGTGGAGATCGGCCAGGGGTTGCAGGTCGTGAAAGCGATGCTGCACGCCGTCGTTGAGCTTGCTGTACTCTTCCGCGCCCACCTTGGCCAGTGCAGCCCTCGTGGCTTCCCGGTCGGCCCCTTCCGTCAACAGGGCAAACACTTGATTATTGCTGCTGCACGAGCCCCAGTGATCGCTGTAGAAGAAAAGATCGGGATAAGCTTTCACCGTCGGATACGACACGAAGTATTGGATCGGGAAGTCGCAATCGGGAGGCAGGTCTTCCACGACCCCCACCACCTGCACGGGAATGATGTTGTCGATCATCAGGGTTTGGCCCGGGGCACGCTCCCAATTGTCGAAACACTTCTCTGCCCAACTGCGACTCAGCACCACTTTGCCCGGATCGGCCATGGCCCCGCGTGCGTCGCCGGCCAGCCAGTTCAGGTCGAAGATCTCGAAGAAGGCATCTTCCACAAAGAAAGCTACCTGGTCGGACCCAACCGCGAATTTGCGCGCCGGACGGGCTTCCGACTCGCCCGGCACCGTCAGGGCCGACCACACCTCCTTGATCCGGGTCATCTTCTCGAACTGCGGCACGGTGCTTTCCATCACGTCCATCGCCGGTATCGGAATGCAGGCGTATTCCAGGGGCTCCTTGCCGGCCGCCTCGTGGCGGTTAGTCACGCGCACGATGCGATCGTAATGCGCAAAATTCCGGTTGAAACCCGATTCGTATTTCACGATCCGAAATAACAGCAGCGACGCGGCAATGCCCACCGCCAGACCGATCACATTGATGGCCGTGTACAAGCGGTACTTCCGGAACGATCGCAGAGAGATCTTCAAATGATTGAGAATCATGCGTAATGGTTTATTGGTTTATTGGTTTATTGGGGGATTGGGTTGTTGGGGATCTGGGCTGGAGGCCCAGGGAAATTTGGCGTTTGCTAGAGAGGGGGAACCTCGACGAGGTCCTCCGGTGCTCCTTCGGAGCCATGGCCCCTGCCCCAGCGAAGCTGCTCCCTTGCTCCCTGCCAACTATACCTGCCAACTCTATCGGCCAACCGTTTTCCACCTTTGCTACCTCTGTTACCTTTGTAACCTCTGTATCCTTTGCATCCTTTGCATCATTCCCTCCTCAGCGACTTCACCGGATCGGCCAGGGCAGCTTGCAGGCTTTGGAGGCCGAGGGTCAGCAGGGCAATGCAGATGGCAATTCCGGCCGACAGGGCAAAGA
>JAGQXA010000789.1 GCA_020436865.1 Saprospiraceae bacterium
CCGATCCTCTCGATCGAAGATGGCCTGGCAGAAGACGACTGGGAAGGCTGGACGGCCCTGACCAAGACGCTCGGCCACCAGGTTCAACTGGTGGGCGACGACCTCTTCGTCACCAACACCAGGCGCCTGCAAAAGGGCATCGATCTGGACGCCGCCAATTCCATCCTCATCAAGGTCAATCAGATCGGCACCCTGACCGAAACCATCGACGCGGTACGGCTGGCCACGCGCAACGCCTATACCAGCGTCATGAGCCATCGTTCCGGGGAAACGGAAGACACCACGATCGCCGACCTGGCCGTAGCCCTCAATACCGGCCAGATCAAAACGGGTTCGGCTTCCCGTTCCGACCGCATCGCCAAGTACAATCAGTTGTTGCGGATCGAGGAGGAATTGGCCGATTCGGGCGTCTATCCCGGCCGAGCGCTGATGGGGCAATAGTACAAAGCAGGGCGCGCTTGGGAAAGAATAGCTATCTTTGGCGTATTGATGAAGCAAAAATCTTTCAGCCATGGCACTGCATAAGAACCTTTGGCAAGTGATCGTCGAACAGATTCCCAAGCCCTTTCGCAATAAGTACATCCTCGTACTGCTGATCTTCAGCATCTGGATGTTCTTCTTCGACAGCGCCAAGGTCTCGACCCAATACCAGCTCAACCAGTCGGTAGACAAGCTCAAGCAGGATCGGGCCTACTTCGAAGAGCACATTCGCCAGGCACAGGACGACAAAGCCAGTCTGGAAGAGAACAAGGAGAAATTCGCTCGCGAAAAATACTACATGCAAAAACAAGACGAAGATGTGTTCATCTTCGTGGAAGAATAACAACGTCTAACCGCTTAACAATACCGAAACAATGTCAGTACTGGTCAGCAAGGATTCCAAGGTCATCGTGCAGGGGTTTACCGGGAAAGAAGGCACTTTTCACGCCACTCAGATGATCGAATACGGCACCAATCTGGTCGGCGGTGTAACTCCCGGTAAAGGGGGCACTTCTCACCTCGACCGCCCGGTCTTCAATACGGTCGCCGAGGCCGTCGAACAAGCCGGGGCCGATACCTCCGTCATTTTTGTACCTCCTCCCTTCGCCGCCGATGCGATCATGGAAGCTGCCGATGCAGGCATTAAGGTGATCATCTGCATCACAGAGGGTATCCCGGTACAGGATATGGTCAAAGTAAAGGCCTACCTGCAAGATCGCGAAGCCCGCCTGATCGGTCCGAATTGCCCGGGAGTCATCACCCCCGGTGGCGCCAAGTGCGGGATCATGCCCGGCTTCATCCACAAACCGGGTTCGATCGGCATCGTGTCGCGCTCCGGCACGCTCACTTATGAGGCCGTAGACCAGGTCACCAAAGCCGGCTTGGGTCAATCGACCTGCATCGGGATCGGAGGCGACCCCATCGTCGGAACGACCACCCGGGAAGCTGTCCAACTACTCATGGAAGATCCGGAAACGACCGGCATTATCATGATCGGCGAGATCGGCGGAGGAATGGAAGCGGAAGCCGCCCACTGGATCAAAGCATATGGCACCAAACCCGTCGTGGGCTTCATCGCCGGGCAGACGGCCCCGAAGGGTCGCAAAATGGGACATGCCGGCGCCATCATCGGTGGTAAGGACGATACGGCCGAAGCCAAAATGAAGATCATGGAGGCCTGCGGCATCCATGTCGTCAGCTCGCCGGCCGAAATCGGCGAAACGATGCGTAAGGCATTGGAAAGCTGATCAAACTTCACCTGAATGA
>JAGQXA010000790.1 GCA_020436865.1 Saprospiraceae bacterium
AGGTTCGGATCGTGGCTTTGGCCGATCTCTGCCATACCACGGATGGCGGAAATGGGGCGGATGTAGTCGTACCAGGATTTCACGCCCCAGACGGCCACTGCCACATCGTGTACGGCGGCGCCGAGGGTAAAGTAGGACTTGACGTCCCATTCCAGGTCGTCGAGGATCTCGCCTTCGCCCTTATACTGATTGACATGGGCGGGGTGGTCGGTGACGTAGTTCAGCAAGGTGAACCAGTGGCCGGGAGGCGTTTCCGATGCCGGGCCGTCGGCCCAGAACTCGGCGATCACGCGACCGAAGTCGCCCCGCGGGATAATATTCGGGGCGTAGGGCATACCGGTGGCCGGGTTGACGGTATAGCCAAAGTCATGTTGGCCTCCTTCCATCAGGTCGTAGAAGTCGCGCATTTCGTCGACATTGTCCGGCAGCGCTACGATGGGAATGTTGCCTACGGAAGCGGGGGAGATATCGATCATGACCCCATCGGCCGGGTCGAGATGGCTCGACCACACGCCCACGAGCGTGAAGGTCCACTTGTAGTCATCGAGCAGACCGCCGGTCGTCGGATCGAGATAGGGCGGCGCACCCGGATCGAGGTAGACCCAGTAGTCGTAGCCGTCGCGCGTGTAGATGGTCAATTGATCGTCGGTGAGCGAAAAGTTCGACACCCGCCCCCAATGGGGGTTCAGAAAGGGGGTCTGGGTGCCGGGGGAGAAGGAAAGCGGTTGCCAGCGGTCCATGTCCATCAGGCCTTGTGTGCCCGGCACGTTGGGGTTCATCGGCGGGTTAGCAGGCATGTAAGTGGACTCGTTCGCGTAGTTGTTCTGCTCGTTCGAACCGTCTTGCAGGCCGAACTCGATCAGGCGCTGAGCGATGTAATTCCCCAGAGCAGCGGCCGATCCCGACGAATAGTCCGTGGAGGTGTTGCCGGTATCGTATCCCAGGTCAGCCATCAGGTCGTTGAAACTGGCCAGGGACGCTGCCGCGCCCGGAGAATTTTGAAAGCGGTGAGACAGCAGCCGGTAGGCGGCATAGCTGATCGCCTCGTCCCGCTTAGAAGCCAGCTCCGAGGGATTGGGGGGTATGGATATCCCGTCGAAGCTGCAGGTAAAACCGTCGACAGTCTTGCCGAGGAAATAGGTGTCGGCCACCTGATCGTAGGCGGCCCAGGCGTCGTACATGGCGACCGAACTGTGAAAGAGGTTGCGGGCGTGTACCGTCGGCCGCCCGACGTCGACGCGTATAGCATCGAGCAGGGCTTCATTCCATTGGCGTGCTACCGAATGCTGGGCCTGGAGGGAGGTAGTGGCGCCAGCACATAGGAATAACACCAGAAGCAGGGTAAACTTCTTGTTCATGCGAGAGATGTTTTTGTTGAAAATGAGGTTCTTATAAACAAAAGTGTCCCAACGCGGACACTTAATACAATATTAGATCAAAAACCTCCAATAATCAACTCGCAAGGCAAAATGTAGACAAAAAACTTGCCCGATCCTTTCTGTTTGGTCAGTCAGCATACCAAATCGGCTACTCAGGAAAACCGGCGAAGCGCTCAAATAGGGCCGGCCTCTGATCATCTTCTACTTGTAGGGGTTGCCGCCGGTCTATCTTTGTAGCAACAGAACGATCATTAGTCAATCACCAAACTCCAATACCATGCAAAGCAATGATTCAACTATTCGAGCAAAGCAGGCAGCTGCCGTCATGAGTCCGGCCGATTTCCGGAAGATCGCCCACGAGCTAGGGCGCGAGTTTGCCGGCCGGGCCGAAGGTTACGACCGGGACGACCGTTTTGTCGCCGAAAATTACGAGCGTCTAAAGGCCGAGCGGATCTTTTCCGCCCTTTGTCCGCAAGAACTCGGCGGCGGCGGCGTATCGCATAGCGATCTGTGCGAATTTCTGCGCATACTGGGGTCGTATTGCCCATCGACCGCTCTGGCGCTTTCCATGCATCAACACCTGATCTCCGCGACCCTTTGGAAATACCGGCACGGGCAAGGGGGCGAAGCGGTGTTGAAAAAAGTAGCGGCCGGGCAATTGGTCCTGGTCAGTACGGGCGCCCGCGACTGGCTGGAATCGAATGGAACGCTGGAACCGGTAGAGGGAGGATTTCTCCTGAATGCCCGCAAGGCCTTCGCCAGTCAGTCGGTGGTCGGCGACGTCATGGTTACGAGCGCGCGCTACGACGATCCGGAGCAGGGGGCTCAGGTCTTCCACTTTTCCGTTCCTTTTGCTGCCGAGGGGGTAACGGTACTCGACGATTGGTACACGATGGGGATGCGCGGCACCGGATCTTGCACGATCCAGTTACAGAACGTGTTCGTGCCGGAAGATGCCATCGTGCTGCGGCGTCCGCAAGGAGCTTACCACCAGGTTTGGAACCTCGTGCTGACCGTGGCCATGCCGCTCATCATGGCGGTTTATGTAGGGGCTGCCGAACAGGCGGCTGAGCTGGCCATCGCTCAGGCCCGAAAGAACGAGGATCCCGCACCCCATGTGCCCTATCTGCTCGGCGAACTGCACAATTCGCTCACCACCGCCCGCGTGGTCTGGAGAAACATGGTCGCGCTGGCCAACGACTTGGAGGTCAAGCCGACCGATCAGCTGGGCCAGGACATCCTGACGCACAAAACGATCGTCGCCGATGCCTGCCGGCAAACGGTCGACCGGGCGATCGATCTGGTCGGCGGACAAAGTTTCCTGCGCAAGTCGAAGCTGGAGCGATTCTACCGCGACCTGCAGGCATCGCGCTTTCATCCGCTACCGGCGCCGGAACAGAAGGTGTTTTCGGGAAATTATCTATTGGCTGGGCTTGGAGCGAAATAGGGCTGTTCCGTATCTTCGGCCCTTATTCCATCCATTCAAACAGCAAAATGAAGAACACACGATTCCTTTTCGCCACGATGCTGGTCGCCGCATGGCTCGGCTGTGGACTTGCCGAGAGCAATGAACAAGAACAAGGCCCCGAAAGCCTGGAAATGCCTGCCGATTCCACCGAGACCGCCGAAACTGCGGCCGGAGCGCCGGCATACACGATCCAGGTGCTGAACCCCGACCTCCCGAGCCCGCGCAAAGAAATGCGCGGTCTGATCGGTCCGGTGTCGATCACCATCAACTACGGCAGTCCGTCGGTAAAGGGCCGCAAGATCTTCGGCGAGCTGGAGCCCTTCGGCAAGGTCTGGCGGACGGGCGCCAACGAGGCTACGACCATCGAGGTTTCGACCGACGTGCTGATCAACGGACAGCCCCTGGCTGCCGGCAAGTATGCCTTGTTCACGATCCCCGGCGAGACCAAATGGACGGTTATTTTCAATGCAACGGCCGAACAATGGGGAGCCTATGATTACGACGAGGGGAAGGACGTGCTTCGGATCGAGGTGGATCCGGTCGTGAAGGAATCGTCTGACGAAATGCTCGATTTCCGGATCGAAGGCGAGCAGATCGTGCTTAGCTGGGACAAGACCTCCGTGCCGTTTTCGGTTTCACAAGGATAGTGCCCCGGGCTTCTGAGGAAGACCCCGGCCGATGAATTTCGGCCGGGGTTTTTCATTTGCACAGAATTGGTTATTTTGGTACGGATCCGGCGATCCGGCTGCTTGCCTCTGCCGGATCGCCATCTTTGTATTATTCCTAAACCAAATTCATCACCCATGCAATTGAACCTCATCGCCATTCTAGTGGCAGCCCTGGTGCCGACCGTGATCGGCTTTATCTGGTACAACCCCAAGGTCCTGGGCACTGCCTGGATGAAGGCTGCCGACATGACCGAGGAGAAGATGAAAGGCGCCAATATGGGCGTTATTTTCGGGGTCAGCCTGGTCCTGTCGTTTCTGCTCGCGGCATTCTTGAATTCCATCGTCGTACATCAGAACAACGTCTACTCGATCCTGATCAACGAACCGGGCTTCGGCGACCCCAACTCGGAGATCGGTATGTGGCTGGCCGACTTCATGGCCAAGTACGGAAACAATTTCCGCACCTTCCAGCACGGCGCTTTCCACGGGGCGCTGGCCGGCTTGCTGCTGGTCTTACCGGTGCTGGGCACCAACGCGCTTTTCGAACGCAAAGGATTTAAATACATCGCCGTCAACACGGGCTATTGGATCGTGACCCTGGCGATCATGGGCGGCATCGTTTGTGCCTGGCAATAGGCCGGCCCGCCTCTACGAAAAAGCCCTGGTTCTGCGCGCAGAATCGGGGCTTTTTGTTTCCCCTCCCCGCAAGTGATCCGATCAGTATACTGATCGGATCACTTAATTCGAAAATTTCCGGCAATCGAACACTGACAGTTTGCAGCCGAATCGGACAGGCAGATCAAATTCGTTTTTCCTGAAATGCAAATTTCATCCCTGACAATCAGCTATTTACAAAAACACTACTTCCTTTGAGGAAAACAATGCGCCTCCTCCGAACGAAAGCTCCGGCCAAATTCGTTACTGAACCTTCTAGCCTGTTCCGGGCTTTTATCAGCAGTATCTTACCTTTGCCGACAAAAATCCATCGATCCGCTATGAAAAGAATTTCCATCTTTCTCTTCTGTCTTTCTGCTCCCTTTCTGTTGACCACCTGCAAGAAAGGCGAAGGATTCAACCTCTTCTCCGTGCAGGACGACGTCGAACTCGGCCGGCAGCTGCGCGACGAAGTACTCGCCAATCCGCAGGAATACCCCATTCTCGACCGCAACCAATACCCCGCCGCCTATAATTATGTCGAAGATATCGTAGCCGACATCCTGGCCTCCGGAGAAGTAACCTATGCCAACGAGTTCGCCTGGGAGGTATACATCATCCACGACGATGAAACCCTCAACGCTTTCGCCGCGCCTGGCGGCTATATTTTCGTGTACACGGGCATTCTCAAGTTCCTCGACCAGAAGGACGACTTCGTAGGGGTCATGGGACACGAAATGGCCCATGCCGATCGCCGGCACTCCACCCAGCAATTGACCAAGGCCTACGGAGTCAGCCTGCTCCTCGACGTGCTGGTCGGCAACGACCAAAGCCTCATCGCCGACATCCTGGCCTCGCTCGTCGTGCTGAAGTTCAGCC
>JAGQXA010000147.1 GCA_020436865.1 Saprospiraceae bacterium
CTGCTTTATTGCGGAATGTCGCTGGAAGGGACCCGGGCGCTGAAACTGGCCATCTTCGGTCAAAGCGCGCAATCGGCGCACCGGCTGAAGCCGAAGGCCATCGCCCTCTGCGATGCGCCGCTGGACATGGTGCGGTTCCACCGCGAAATGGTCAAGTCCAGGGAACTCCACTTCCATCCGATCGCCGCCAATGAAGGCGCCTGGGTGTCCGACTATCTGGAAAGAAACCTGGGCGGCAGCCCCGCAGAGAACCTATCCGCCTATTTGCAGTACTCGCCCTATTCTTATACCGCTGGAGGCAGCCCGGACCTGAGGCTTCTCCGGGATATTGCCATCCGGGCCTATACTGAACCCGACGTCAACTGGTGGATCGAAACCAGAAGGAAGGACTACTACGGCATGAACGCCATCGACCTGGCAGCGCTGGTAAATGAGTTGAGGATCCTGGGGAATGAGCAAGCGGAATTGATCGTCACCCGGGCGAAGGGAAAGCTACCCGACGGGACCCGCCATCCCCATAGCTGGAGCATCGTGGATGAAAAGGAACTGATCGACTGGTTTCTGGCGCTCTGAGGCTTGCAGATCCAGGCCGTTATCGCAACTTCGCTTATCCTTAGCCGATCAGTCGACCTCACCGTTCTCCAATTTTGATCGCTAGAAAATGGTCGCACTTTCCGGCATTTCTCCTAACTTCCGGCAATCTCTTCGATCGGGGTGAACCGGGTCGAACATTCACCAAAACCTAAGATCATAATGATGGAAATTGTCCTGCGGTTGGCATCTCGCTGGCTTAGAAGGGCCTTCCCCCAGGCAACAGCCGGGCAGTGGCTCGCACTGGCAACCTTCTTGTTCCTGTTGATCGTGGCTGATCTGCAGGCCCAGAAGTTATACCCGTTCAACGACCAACAACTGAAGTACGGCTTTATGGATAGTCTGGGCAATGTGAGGATCGCGGCGCAATTCGACGATGCCAGGCAGTTCAATGTCCAGGGGCTCAGTTGTGTGGAAAAGAACGGCCGGTTCGGTCTGATCGACCGCACGGGAGCGTTCGTGGTCGAACCAAAATACGAAACCGTGATCTACTTCGATGAGCAGTGTGAGTTGGCTGTCGTCAGACGCAATGACCGCAGTGGATTCATCGACCTTCATGGCGAAGAAGTAATTCCCCTTAAATTTCGCCATGCGTTCAATTTTGACCGATCCGGACTGGCCCTGGTGCAGATACAGAGCGGCAAGTGGAATTACATTGACCGGAAAGGCAATCTGCTCCTTTCAGATCCAGTCAACGAGGGCGCTTCTTTTGGAGATGAACCATTGGCGTCGGTGAGGATCGAGGACAAATGGGGTTTCGTCAACACCCAGGGCAAGTTGGTCATCGAACCGAAATTCGATCGGACCATTGGGTTCGATGAAAGCGGATTGGCGGCGGTCATGGTAAAAGGGAAATGGGGATACATCGACGAGCATGGAAAGTTTCGCATAAAGCCAAGATTTGACGACGCGGGCTGCTTTTTCCGGAGCGAACTGGCGCCGGTATCTCAGGATGGCGACTACTTCTACATCGACAAGAAGGGGAAAAAGAAGATCGAAGGTCCATTCACGGCTGCGGAAGAGTTCGGCGCCTGGATAGCCGACGAGGATGTCGATATTGCCGCCATCGGAATTGGTCGAAAGTACGGGGTGATCGACCAGACCGGGAAGGTGCTCATAGAACCTGCCTACGACCGCGTGACCATTTTTGGTTTGAACGATATCGTCGTATCGGTCAATGGCAAAGACGGTTTGATGAACCGAGCAGGGGAGCTTATCGTGGATCCCGTACTTTTCAGTATATACCCTTTCGATGAGAACGGGATCGCCCGGGTGGTCTTCGGCAATGGCGAACGCGTCGGGGCCATCAACAGGGAAGGAGAGTTTCTGAACGAGGGGCATTAGAATAGGATATCACCATTTTCAAACAGCCCAATGATCCGCATCCATCGCACCACCTCCGCCGACCCCGACTTCGTTGCATTGGTCCGGGAACTCGACGCCGAACTGGCCGCCCGCGACGGCGAAGAGCAC
>JAGQXA010000148.1 GCA_020436865.1 Saprospiraceae bacterium
CGACGTATCGGGCTCGATGCAGGCTTACAATAAGCTCGAACTGGTAAAACCGGCCATGCGCCTGCTGGTCGACCAGCTCCGTCCGCAGGATCGCGTGGCGATCGTGGTGTACGCTGGCGCGGCCGGACTGGTACTGGAGTCGACCCCAGGCAGCGACCGGCAAAAGATCCTCGAGGCCATCGACCGTTTGCAAGCCGGCGGTTCCACTGCCGGAGCAGCCGGGATCAAGCTGGCCTATCAGGTAGCTAAAGAGCACTTTATCGAGGAAGGCAACAACCGGGTCATCCTGGCCACCGACGGCGATTTCAACGTGGGCGTAGCCAGCGAATCCGAACTGACCCGCCTCATCGAAGCGAAACGCGACGACGGCATTTTCCTGACCGCCCTCGGCTTCGGCATGGGCAATTACAAGGACAATAAGCTCGAAATCCTGGCCGACGTCGGCAACGGCAACTACGCCTATATCGACAATCTGCAGGAAGCACGGAAAATGTTCGTCCACGAAATCACCGGCACGCTCTATACCATCGCGAAAGACGTGAAGATACAGGTCGAGTTCAACCCGGCACGCGTCGGCGCCTACCGTCTGATCGGCTATGAGAACCGCCTGCTGGCCGCCGAAGACTTTAACGACGACACCAAAGACGCCGGCGAACTCGGCGCCGGACACCGGGTCACCGCTCTGTACGAATTAGTGTCAGCGGGCGCCGAAACCACCCTGGTGCGAAATGTCGACCCCCTCCGCTACCAAGCTGTACCTACGAGCACCGCTGCGGCAAATAGCGAAGAATGGGGGCTGGTGAAACTGCGCTACAAGGAGCCGCGCGGCCGCAAGAGCCAACTGCTGGAACAACCGATCGTGCATACCGGCCAGGACATCGTTTCGGCGACCGGCGACCTGCGCCACGCGGCCGCTGTGGCGGCCTTTGGCATGATCCTGCGTCGCTCGGAGTATGTCGGCGATTATTCCCTGCGCCAGGTGTCTGAACTAGCTCAGTCGGCCCTGGGGCGCGACGAGTACGGCTACCGCGCAGAATTCATTCGATTGGTGAATTCGGCCGAAGCGCTGGAACCCCTTGCCGAAAACAGCAAATGATCCTACGATTTTGAAAGCATACTAATGTTGGTAAGTAGCGAGAGCTGCCCGATAACGCGCCGGGCGGCTCTCTTTTGTTGGCTAATTGGGTTATTAGTTAATTGGGTTATTGGCAGAGGTTCTTGGGGCCTTGGAGCTGCCAACTGTACCTGCCAACTGTGTACCTACTGCTTTAGCACCTTCACGATCCCCCGCTCACCGCCGGCGCTCAGCACGAGGCTGTACAATCCGGCGGGCAGATCGCCGACCGGTAAAGCCCATTCGTTCCAGCCCTTCCGGGCTTGCAGGGAGAACTCCTGGGCCAGGCGGCCGTGCAGGTCGATGAATCGCAGGGTAACCGGCTCGTCCTTTTTTGACTGATACTGCAATAAGAGTTCGGCAGCGACCGGGTTGGGGCCGGCGTTGAAGGCCAGTTTGCCCGCTACGGTTTGGGGAGGGTAGATGCGGCGGATCAGTTGCCGCGATTCGGGGGATAAGAGCTGGTCGTCGAGTTCGCCGCCGTTCATGTAGAAATGGAGCTTCATGCTTCCGTCGGGGTCGAAGGGAGCAATGACGCTGGCGTTTGGCCCGAAGCGGAAGCGGCTGCCCGGCGGCAGATCGATATAGACCTGGCGGCCGGCCGGATCGTCGGCCAGAGGGCCGTAAGCGTAGAGTTTGACGGTGTTGTCGATCGTGAAATGACTGCCGCCGTTCAATCGGATCGTACCGCCGCTGCGCAGGGCGAGCATGCCCCGACCTCCTTCGCCGTAGGTGAAGGAGGTGTTTTCGGGCAGTACGAAGGCCCCGCCATTGCGGAATTGCATGCAGGCGCCTTTCCCGTGGAGATCGATTTCACCCTCGCGGTGCACATAGTTGGCGCCTTCTTCGAAGATCACCTCCACCAGATTGATGCATATATTTCCCCCTTCGTTGACGATGTTCACCTCATGGCGGAGGGTGTCGCTGCCGGCGACAAAGGCGCCGCGTAGGTTGGTGTAAGGTTGGAAGAGCAGCGACTCCTCGAAGCTAAGGAGCACGTTGATGGTCGTTTGGAAATCGGGTTGAACTTCCGGATAAGCTTCGATGAAGTGCTGGTTGGTTTCGCTGGGATAACCGAGCGCCGGATCGTACATCATCAGGTAGTTTTGCCAGCCGTCGTTGGCCAGGGTGTAGACCGGCACCTGGTAGGAAGTGTCGGTAAAGGTCCATTCCTGGGCGACCACCTCGGAGATGTGGCCGACTTCGTAAAGCATGTAGAGGCCCGACTGGAAGAGCCTGATGTATGCACCGACTGGTATTTCGGCCGTGGTGTCGAGGGTGATCTTGAAGATCAATTCACTCCATTGGTTGGAAGCGAAGTACTCGGTCGGTACGCAGGCCGGGTAATTGCCGTACCCGAAGAAATTTGGATCGAACTGACCGGCGTAGGTTCGAAGGTTAGTGCTGTCCATGTCTTCGTCGGGCACAAGGATACCGATCAGGATGCCGGTGCAAAGCCCGTTTTCGCAGTCGGTGTCCTGACGTAGAAAGTCGTCGGATCCGTACATTTCCCCCGCGATGTTGAATACCCAGTCGGGGTCGATCAGGTAAGGATTTTCGTGAAGACCGCTGCGCACAAAAAGCGGTAGGGCCGGGTCGATCTGGTCGAGTTCGATCTGGATGCCGAAACCCAGGGGGCTTAGACCAATGCAGCGCGTACTATCGATGGGGCCGTCCCAGCGGCCGTCGAGGGTCTGGTACACGAGCCAGTCCTCAGCCAGGGTGATCGTCACGGTCGAGTCGAAGGGGCAGTGGCCGTCGAACGTTTGCTGGAAATAAGGATTGGGAGGTTGAAAGTCCTGTGCGTGCAGGGTGGCGCACAATAGGAAGGCCAGAAGGGTAGACGTCGTTTTCATAAGCTGAGATTTTGGGTTAACAATTGACATTTCCAATCTATCTCAGCAGAAAGAGGCCTGCAAACCCGGGCAGGGATATTTTCGTCGCAAATTGGGCAGAGGCGCAATTTTCATGGAAATCAGGCCAGGTACTTGCCCACGATGGGCATGCGACGCCCCATGCCAAAGGCCTTGGGAGACACCCGCAGTACCGGCGCCGTCTGGTAGCGCTTGAACTCGTTGATATTGACCAGCCGCAGCACGCGCCGCACCAGCGCTTCGTCGAAGCCCATTTCGACAATGTCTTGCGGACTCTGGTGTTTTTCGATGTACTGGAAAAGGATCTGGTCGAGCAGGTCGTACTCGGGCAGGCTGTCGGTGTCCTTCTGGTTGGGCCGCAACTCGGCAGAGGGCGGCTTGGTGATGATATTCTCGGGGATCAGTTCGCCGTCTTTGTTGATGTAGCGGGCCAGTTCGTACACTTCGGTCTTGTACACGTCGCCGATCACCGACAGGCCGCCGCAGAGATCGCCGTACAGGGTGCCGTAGCCCACGGCCATTTCACTCTTATTGGTCGTGTTGAGCAGGATGTGGCCGAGCTTGTTGGAGAAGGCCATGAGCAGCACACCCCGGGCTCGCGCCTGGAGATTCTCTTCGGCGATGTTGAAGGGGTAGGCCCAAAAGTGGGGGCGCAGAGCCTCCATAAATGCGTCGTAGACGGGCTCGATGGGAATGAGGTCGTATTGCAGGTTGATGTTGCGGGCCAATTCGCGGGCGTCGGCCACCGAGTGCTCCGAGGAAAATTGGGAGGGCATTAGCAGCACGCGTACGTTTTCCGGACCGAGGGCGCGGGCGGTCAGGGCGGCGACCACAGCCGAGTCGATCCCACCCGACAGGCCGATGATGGCCTTGCCGAAGCCCAGTTTGCCGAAGTAGTCGCGCACGCCCATGACGATGGCATCGTGAATGAGGGCGATCTTGTCGCGGGGCTGTAACCGGTGAGTTCCTCCTCCCTTGCGTACCTCCTCCAGCTCGTAAAGGCGCAGGCATTCCTCGAAGAAGGGCAACTCGTCGAACACCGTGCCGTCGGGCGACATGACGAGCGAGCCCCCGTCGAAGATCAATTCGGTTTGCGCCCCACAGTGGTTGACGTAGAACAACGGAATTCCGTAGCGGTCGACATTGGCGCGCAACACCTCGATCCGCTTGTCGGCATGATCGTAGGCGAAAGGCGAAGCCGACACGTTCAGGATCAGATCGGGTTTTTCCGGCATCATCTCGTCGAGCGGGCAGACGGTATAAAGCGGGTTCTCATTGCCGATGTTCCAGATGTCTTCGCAGACCGTGAGCGCAATGCGATGGCCTTTGAACTCGACCGTTTGCCAGGAAGAGGCCGGTTCGAAGTAGCGATATTCATCGAAAATATCGTAAGTAGGTAGCAAGGTCTTATGCTGCACCTGTCGCACCTGGCCGTCTTGCAGAAAATACACCGAGTTATACAGGTCTTTTCCTTCCACCACCGGGTTCCGACTGGGCGAGCCGACCACGATGGCGATACCCTGCGCGGCCCGGGCCAGGCGAGCGATCGCCTCTTCGGCCAGGTGGAGAAAATCGTCGAATTCGAGAAAGTCGCGCGGCGGATATCCGCAGGTGGCCAATTCGCTGAAGCAAACGAGGTCGGCGCCCTGCGCCTTGGCGTCGGCTACCGAGCGGAGCATCTTCTCGACGTTGCCGTCGAAGTTGCCGATGTGGAAGTTGAGTTGGGCAATGGCGATCTTCATGCCGGATACTGGTTTCTGGATACTGGATGCTAGATGCTGGATACTGGACCCCGCCCACAAGGTAAGGCTTTGCCGGAAAATTGTGCAACCACCGAAATTTCGTACCTTTGGACTATGAGCAATTTTGTCGTATCGGCCCGGAAATATCGCCCAGTGCGGTTCGATGAAGTGGTGGGGCAGCAGCACGTCTCCCAAACCCTGAAAAATGCCCTGCAGCAGGACCATCTGGCGCACGCATTCCTCTTTTGCGGGCCCCGCGGTGTGGGCAAAACGACCTGCGCGCGCATCCTCGCCAAGGTGCTCAATTGCCAGCAGGTGGGTCAGGACTTCGAGCCTTGCAACACTTGCGACAGTTGCCGGTCGTTCAACGAAAATGCCTCCTTTAACATTACGGAGCTCGATGCCGCGTCGAACAACAGCGTCGAGCACATCCGCTCGCTCATCGAGCAGGTGCGGTTTCAACCGCAGCAGGGCCGTTACAAGATCTTTATTATCGACGAGGTGCACATGCTCTCGACCCAGGCTTTCAACGCGTTCCTGAAAACACTGGAAGAGCCGCCTCCGTACGCCATCTTCATTCTGGCCACCACGGAGAAGCACAAGATCATTCCGACCATCCTCTCGCGTTGCCAGATCTTCGATTTCAAGCGCATTCAGGTGGGCGACATGGTCAGCCACCTGGAGGAGATCTGCCGGCAGGAGGGCATCGAGGCCGATCGCGACGCCTTGCACATCATCGCCCAGAAGGCCGACGGCGCTCTGCGCGACTCGCTGTCGATCTTCGATCGCATCGTCAGTTTTTCCGGCAAGAAGGTGACGTACGACGATGTGATCGCCAACCTCAACGTGCTCGACTACGACTA
>JAGQXA010000001.1 GCA_020436865.1 Saprospiraceae bacterium
AGGCGTTCGGCCAAGGTCTTCACGTCCTCTGCAGAGGCGCGTTCGGCAGCGCGGTTTGCCAGGGTTGCCAGGTTCTTCACCAAGGGCGTCAGGCTGCTGGCCGGTTGTCCTCGGCGGGCGGAGATCTCCATCGCTCCTTTGAGCAGCGCTTCGAGGTTCAGCGCCAGCGAGGGCAGGGCCATTTCCGGACAGATCGTCGTACAGAGGCCGCAGGCCGTGCAGTCACCGGCGTGAAAGCGCGGTAGTTGACGGCGCTGATCGGGCGATTGTACCAGGGCGGCGCTGGCGGCCGGCGTCAGCGGCAGGCTTTGGAAGGGTTCGATCACGAGCTCTGCTTGTCGTTCGTGGCGATAGAACAAGGCGGCGCGATCGTTGAAGCCCGACAGTTGTGAATAGGGCGGGCCCTGGTCGCGGTACCGCCGAACGGCCAACGGCCATTCCACCGGCCGGACCGGCGTCTCGATCGTTCGGGTCTCAGCTTCGGACAGGCTCAGCCCCGCAAGGTCCGGATAGGCGCGGCGCAGTTGCTGCAACAATACCTCGTATTTGGGAAGTCCGGCGCCCGAGCCCGCAAAGGCCAGGCCCGTATAGAACGTCTTCTTGCGGTCGCCCTTCGGCAGCATGTTCCGGAAAACGGCCTGTAGCTGTTCTGCGGTCACTTCCGGTCCGGTAAATCCCCGGAACCAATCGGTTTGGGCCAGGAGGGTGTTTTGGACCAGGGCTTCGAGCCGGCGGTCCGATCCGGTTGTTTGAGAGATCGTTTCGAGGAAGGTGACGGCCTTGCCGCTCTTGGCCGGCAGGGCCTGGTCGAATTTGTGTAAGGGCTGCAGCACCCGGGGCGCCAGACAGCCTGCTTTGGCATTTTCCGCTTGGCGGACCTGCTCGGCGGCTTGCTGCCCGCTGGCAAATTGGGCGCCTTCGCATATCAGCAGATATTGGGCATCCTGTGAAGCGTAGCTGCGCCAGGGCGCATAGGTTCGACCGCTTAGTTGGCTCCATTCCTCATAGGCCCGATCGATCAGTTCGGGCAGGTGATGGGCGCGAAATCGATCGGAGGCGGCCGATTGCAGAACCAGGTCGCGCGGAGCGCGCTGCTCGCCGCTGCGGGCGGGCAGGTCGGGATTGAACCAATTGGGAATGCGCCGGCGATGGCGTCCGAAAAGCATTTCCTGTGCCGGCGTCGGGGCCTCGATCGGAAGGTCCGGATCGCCGAGGTAGGAGACCAGTTGCACTTCGGAAGGGAGTTCCACCGATTCCGGGCCCGGATCGCTCAGGCAGTGCACGACCGGCGATAGGGCCAGTTCGGCGATGCGATGGGCGATAGCCCCCTGATCGGCTGCTTCCTGTGTGGAGATGGATTGCAGGACCGGCACCTGATCGGGGAGCAAGGGCAAGGTTTGCCCGGGCTTCATCGACAGATGCACGACGAGCGGCAGTTGCCGCCGATAGGCTTCCGACAGGCTGCTGAAGAGCCCGTCGGCCTCGTCGGCAGGCAGCCAGGCAGCTACCCGCAGGCCCGTAGCGGCCAGTCCGATCGCATAGGCCAGATCGCTACCGGCCGAGTGCCAGAGCTTTCGTCCAAAGGCATTCGGTTTGCCCGTTAGCCGGTCGGCGAACGCTCCGGCCAGGCCTTCGCAGGCAAGCATAGCGACCCGTTCGACCGCCTGGCGGCTGTCGAGCGGGGTCCGGTTCCGTTCACTGATAGTATTCTTCATCGTATCGTTCTACTCTTCCCAGGGGAAGTTGGGTGATGGATTCATTGGCAAATTGAGCGCCTTCGACCCAGCGGATGGCCTTGGTAGGACAGCGCCGGATGGAAGCGATGGAGGCCAGTTCGTTCAGTTCGTAGTTGATCACGGCTAGATTATCGACGATCTCGATCAGGCCGGGCGCCGAATCGGCCACGCAGCGACCGCAGGCCGTGCAGGCGACCGAGCACTTGGATTCGGCCAGATCGCCCTCGAGCAGCGATTTGCACTGCACGATCAGCTTCTGACTGACCGGCATGAGTTCGAACAGCCCCTTCGGGCAGATCTCGACGCAGTCGCCGCAAGCGGTGCAGCGATCGGGGATGACGGTCGGCAAGCCGTCGTCGTTTAGATAAAGCGCGTCGAAATCGCAGACGTCGACGCAGTCGCCCAAACCCAGGCAGCCCCAGGCACAGGCCTTGGCGCCCCCAGCCACGACGGCCTCTCCGCGGCAGGTGCCGAGTGCGCCGCTGTACTGCGCCAGGTGATGAGCTTCGCGTTTGCCGCCGGCGCACAGCAGGCGCGCAACGCGCTTCTCCTCTTCTCCGGCGCTGACCCCCAGGAAGGTGGCGATCTGTTCGATTACCTCCGGGGCGCTGACGGTGCACTTGGAAGGGCTCACTTCGGCGCCGACCAGTTTTTCCGCAAAGGCGCGACAACCCGGTTCGCCGCAGGCGCCGCAGTTGGCATGGGGCAGCATTTCTTCCACCTGATCGATGCGGGGATCTTCGTACACCCGCAATTTGCGATAGGCGACGGCCAGGACGGTGGCGAAAAACAGCCCCAGTCCGACCAGAATACCCACTGCGATGAAGATCTCCTGCCACATACTTCCCATCAATTATACGCCTTGGCGCGGTTGATCAACTCTTCGAGCCCGGGCTCGTTGGGGTCTTGCGGCGCGCCCGGATGAATGATGCCGGCCGGACACGACTCGGCCGCCTGTACGATATCGGCGAAGGGGCCGCCCTTTGGATCGGCCACATAGGCCTGTTTATCTGCATTATAGCGGAAGATCTGTTTGTTCAGGTCGATGCACTCGTTGCAGGAGGTGCATAATACGGTTTCGATCCAGGCTTCGCCCAGGGGCAGCGCCGGTTCCTCCGGTGCGGCTTCGACTTTTTCCGCCGGTTCTTCTGCCTCGGTTGCGGCTGATTCTTCGGCCGGTTCCTTGGTCTTGGGGGCAACAGCTTCGACTGCCGTGGCCGGCCTGGCGGCAGGTAGGGAGTCGAGTTCGAGCAAGACGGCGGCCAGGTTGTCCATGGCCTCTCCCGCTGCTGTTCTGCGGGCCTCTTCCACCTCCTGAAGGTGTTGTTTTTTCAACTCTTCCAGGGCTTGGCTGCGGGCAAGCTCGAGTTCTTCGCGCTGTCGCTCCAGGGCCTGTTCTACATGCGAACTGTTAAAGCCGGCATTTTCCTGCAGGAAGTCCCAGAAGTCGAGTCGTTCGCGGCAGGCCAGCACCAGCGGCCAGGCAACGGCGACCCGCATGAGCAATTGCTGGTCGTCGACCATCCAGATGAAGGGTACTTTGGTGTAGGCTTCTTCCGGCGGCAGGTAGAGGTAGGGATCGAGCGGCACGAGATGTTCCGTCCAGTACCGCTCGGGCACGATCTGAAAGTAGGGCGCCCAGGTGGGATCCTGGGCTGCAAAATCCGCGAAGGTGAAGGGGAGCGGCAATTCGATCTCCTCCCCGGCGGCGTTCTGCAATTTCATGGTATGGTCGGGCCAGTTGTTCTCCGGTTGTGGGTTGTTGCCGATATAGAAGCGGCTTCCCCAATGGTCGCTCGCGAGCGGGTTGTAGCGGAAGCCCGGAAAGGCTCTGCCTTCGATGGCGGCGCTGGCCCACAAGGGGCGGTCTTCGGTATACAGCACATAGAAGAGGGCCGGTAGTTGCACTTCCAACCCCTGCCGCATGCCGTCGAAGAGGTCGCCCGGCGTCACCGAGGTCGACTGCAGCACGAACGCCTGCCGATGGGCGACGGCCAGGGCCGCCAGTTCGCGTTGGGCGGTCAGCGTTTCGGCAGGGTAGGGGCGCCACTGCCGTTTGTAGACCAGAAACTTGACCGGCTTATAGGTCGACAGCAACTGAGAGAACTCATTTAGCTCTTTTTCAAGTAGATAGGTGTCGTCACTCAGTACGATCAAAGCCGGGCAGATGGCCAGTTCCTCCTCGGTCAGCGATCGCCAGTCGAAGTGCGCAAAGAAATCGCCATGCACCTCCTGTTCGTATTGCTCGCGCAGTTCGAGTTCGGCGATGCGTCGGGCGGCGAAGATCTTGGTAGCGGCGGCGATCTGTCCGCGGAAGGTTTCGCGCGCTTCGCGGCACAGTCCGCCTTCCGGGGCCCGGCGCACGGTGGCGCCTTCAAAGGAGGGGAGGCTCTCTTCCGGCCAGCTGTGTGCGACGATGACGGTCGCCGTGCGCTCGAACAGCGTTTC
>JAGQXA010000791.1 GCA_020436865.1 Saprospiraceae bacterium
GAAGGTCCGGCAAGATGCACTGACCAACCACCCGTGGTTGGCGAACTCATCTCTTCAGGTCGAGTCGGCCGAATGGGAAGAAAGAGGCGCCAGGAGGGTGCCCTCGACCAACTTCGGAGTCGAATGGGGGCAGATCAATACCGACCTGTTAGATTACCGCTTCACGATCGAACAAGGACTGGGAAACCGCGCCGCGAACCGGCAACGGACAGTCGTCGCGCAGACCAACCGACAATTGAGCGTGGCCGAACGCGATCTGCTGCTGCGGCAGATCGGAAGCCGGGTGCAGCTAGCCTACCTGGCTTGGAACTATCAATACCGGCGCCTGGCGCTTTTGCGTGAGCAGTTGGCCGCGCAGCAGGAACTGCGTGACAAAACCAACCGGCTTAGAACCGCCGGCGCCATCGATCAACTCGAGTGGAACCTGGTCGAGTCGAAATGGCTGGAAATGCAACGCCGGACGACTTCGGCTGCGTTGGAAGAACGAGCCGGGTTTTCCCGGCTCCGCCGGGAGGCATATCTGCCTGCCACCGAAGGCGCTTTCCCTTCCGACAGTTTGCTCCCGTTCGACCTGCCGGTCGGCAACGTGGAAGTAGCCTGGGAGTTGCTTGCGCCTTTCCAGACCGAACAACAGCTGGCCATTGCAAAGTCCGATCTTCTGAAGAAGGAACTTCGTCCGGAATGGTCGGTCGGTTATTTTAATCAGAGCATCCGGCCTGACTATTTGTTTCAGGGCGGTTTGATCGGTTTGAGCTGGCCGATCTGGCAGAAAGCACAGCAGGCACAGATCGAGCGCGCCCGGCTGGAAGGGGCGATCGCGCAGAATCGATTGATGGTCGAACAACAGCAACGCTCGACCGAACTGTTCGCGGCTGTCGAACGAGTGTATACCTTGCATCGGGAAATGGAGGAGCAATTGCCGCTCTTGCGGGAGCAGTCGGCCGCTCTGTTACGCCTGGCATCCCTGCAATTGGAGCAGGGAGAGATCGATTATTTTCAGTACTACCAAAGTCTCGAACTGGCTTTGGAGGCCAGGATGGCCGCTCTCGACCTCATTTTCCGCTATAATGAGGCCGTCGTAGAACTTCTTTTTCTAATGGATTAAACATTTATGTCATGTATATTCGCTATTATGTTCTTGGAGGGGTTTTCCTGCTGGGCCTACTGTTTTCTTCCTGCGGCAACTCTTCGCCGGAGGAAGTGGCGGTGGGCGCTTCTTCCGATGCAGCCGCAGTGGTCGCACTCGATTCCGCTCAATTGAAAATGGCCGGTGTGGAGACCGGACAGGCCCGACTCCGCCGCATGGCCGAGTTGGTCGGCAGCCGGGGTAGGGTAGAGGCGCCTCCGCAGAGCATCGCGTCGGTCTATGCGCCGATGAGCGGATTCGTCCGCTGGATCCGGCACTACCCGGGCGATTACGTGCGGAAGGGAACCGTCCTGACCGAGCTGTCGCATCCCGATCTGGTGAAATTGCAGGGAGATTTTCTGGAAAGTCAGAGTAAACTCAGTTTTCTGCGAAAGGACTACGCCCGAAAATCGGAACTGGCCGGTGAGGAGGCAGCGTCGCAGCGGAGCCTCGATCTGGCGAAAGCCGAACTGGAGATCGAAGCTACTCGTATGAAAAGCCTGGGCGCCCAATTAGCCCAGTTGGGTGTCGACACGGCCAATCTGGCGGCCAGCCGAAATATTCAGTCTGCCATTCCGATCCGGGCGCCGTTAGACGGTTACCTCACCGCTCTGGAGGTCAACCTGGGTAAACTCGTGCACCCCGACGATCTGCTTTTCGAGATTGTGGACAACCGGCATTTGCATCTGGAGTTGCAGGTGTATGCACAGGATTTGCCTATCCTGGCATCAGGGCAGGCCATCGCCTGTACGGCTCCTGGTCGCAACGATACTTTGTGGGCGAAGGTCCATCAGATCGGCAAGTCGATCGATCCGGAAAGCCGGACAACGATGGTGCACGGACATTTCGACCACGAGCCGGTGCCCCTGATCCCCGGAACCTATCTCTCCGCCTGGGTCTATACCGGCGAAGAAGAAGTTTGGGTGGTACCGCAGGAAGCCGTGGTGCAGGAAGATGGACGAAGCTATGTCTTTGAGCGGAAGGCCAGCGGGTTCGTGCGGCGAGAGGTGACCACCGGACTAGCTCAGGAAGGCCTCATCGCGCTGGTCGATTGGCCCGCAAACGACGATCTGACCCTGGCCGTGAAAGGCGCTTATTACCTGAATGGCCACTTGGGTGAACTTTCCGGAGAATAATAAGCCAAAGGCCTTAAATTCACTTAATCAAAAATTGCCATCCATGAAAATGAGAGGAATCATCAGGCGCGTGCTCATCGGCGCCTTTCTGTTGTTGTTGTTCGCTCAGGCCATACGGCCCGACCGTTCCGTTCCTGCCACCGATGAAGGCCTGGACTACATCACATTGACCCAGCCGCCTGCAGCGGTGGCCGACCTGCTCCACAATGCCTGCTACGACTGTCACTCGTATCAATCGGAATACCCCTGGTATTCACAGGTAGCCCCGGTTTCCTGGTGGATACAGAATCATATCGACGAAGGCCGAGAGCACCTGAACTTCTCGATCTGGGGTGAATACAATGCAAAAAAACAAGCCCACAAGCTCGAGGAATGCTGGGAAGAGGTAGGGGAAAAGAAGATGCCGCTGAACTCTTTCACCTGGGCGCACCCGGAGGCTCGCCTGACTTCCGGGCAGCGCCAGGAGTTGGTAGCCTGGTTCAAAGGATCCGCCGGTGCGACCAAAGGAGCTGCCGGCGCCGAGGCGGAAGAGAGCGAAGGGCGGGATGACGATGATTGAAGCTCGGGAGCCTATTTCAATTCGTCGTCGGTAAAATGCCGGCGCGATCGTTCGCGGGCAAATTTTTCCCGATTGAAGGCATTAGACTGGTTTCGGGGAATGGAAAGGCTTTGCCATTCCTTCCCCGAGATCATTCTGGCCAGATAGACGATCTGTCCGATGTGATAGGCGTAGTGAGCCAACTGGCGCAAAATAGCCTCCATCACGGTGTGCCCCTCGTTGCGAATGTACACGATCTGTTCCAGCTCGCTGTCGGTCAATCCTTCCAGGGCCTGAAACAGGCACTGCCAGCCTTCCTGCCACTTCTGCAGGATTTCCTCCCGGGATCGCAGGTCGCCGACAAATTCGGCATCGCGGTCGCGCCACGACTTTTCGCCATCTGTGGTC
>JAGQXA010000792.1 GCA_020436865.1 Saprospiraceae bacterium
AAGATCGAACTTTCGCCGATGCGGAACTTCTCGTTCTCGGCTTCGAGCAGGCGGGCATAATTGGCGGACACTTCGGCATAGAGCTCGATCTGGTCGCGGGTATTTGCGAGCAGGTTCCGGTAAGCCGACACCTTGTTGTTGACCTCCAGCTGTTTTTGCGATAGCTGATAGGCCGTTTGCGCGAGTTTCAGGTCGGTCAGCTGTAGCTTCCCGAGTTCCTTTCGCAGGAAAAGTGGGAAGGAGAACTGGAGCCCCCACTTGTAGTTCTGGGCAAAGAGCGTTTGCAGGGCGCCGTCGTTCGGATCGGGTCCGCCGAAATCGAAGCCGTCGGCCAGCAGGTTGTATTCCAGGTCGAGCCGGGGTTTGAGCTGTTCGGCGCGCCAGCGGCGTTCGACCTGCAATTGGGCCAGTTTGAAGCGATAGAGCTGGAGGTCCGGTTGTTCGTCGGTCCAGTTGGCCGGCAGCTCCGGCAGGCCTGTTGCGGCCGGAACCAGCCAATCCTCGGGCAGGGGCGCCCGCAGGGCGGCCGACAGAACGGCCGGCGTTTCGTCGGGCATCCAGAGGTAGTTCGACAGGGCGAGCCGGGCGTTCTCGAGTTCGACGAGCGCCAGGTTGAGATCGTATTGGCGGTTTTGGACCTGGATCAGGCTTTCGAGGGTATCGATGGCCGGTTTGTAACCGCGGAAGTAGCTTTCGCGCACGCCCTCGAAGCGCTGTTCGGCCACGCGCAGCGCCTGCCGGTAGACTTCGGCGCCGGCCTCGGCCAGGGCCCAGTTCCAATAGGACTTAGCGGCCTCCAACAGCAGCTCGTTGACGAGGCGCCGTCGCTCGGCGGCGTTGAGGTCGGAGAGGATGCGGGCCTGCTGCAAGGCCGTTCGGCGTTCGTCGATCAGGAGCCCTTGCAGGAGCGAGACGCGGATACCTGCCACGGCTTGCCCGCCGGCAGGGAGGGAGTTTTCCGGATTGAGGAACACGCCGTTGGTCCAATTATAGGCGGCTTTGAGCTCGGCCCCAAAGGAAGTGGGCAGTTTGATGCCCCCTTCTCCAATGGTGTAGTAGTTTTTGCCATCGAACGATTTCTGGTCGACCTCGGCATAGGCCTTCGGGTCGAAGTTGCCTTTGGCCAATCGCAGTTCGGCGGCCGACTCGCGATCGAGCAGGGCCGCTTGTTTGGCCAGGGGGTGGTAGAGGCGCACCCATTCCAGGTAAGTCTCGGGACCAAGCAGCCCTACAGAATCGAGGGGCTGCGCCTGAACCGACACGGCGATCGTCAGCGCCCACCAGAGGCCGGACAGGATAGCGAGAGAGCGGATCATTTCGGCACGGATTTTACGGGGGCTTTTAGTTTGGGTTTCTCCTGGTTTTCCTTTGGAGTGTAGAAATCGGGCGGGAAGCCGTTCAGGCGTCGCCACACTTCGTACCAGGTGGGCACCCGGTCGAGCAGGGCGATCCCCTGGGCGCCCGATCCGACCCGCAAAGCGGTGGGCCAGGGCTTAGCCGGATCGTTCGGGGACACCAGGATGCGATATTGCCCATTCGGGCTGATAGTGTTGTCGATGGCCACCACCTCGCCGCTGTAGGTGCCGAACGAAAGGTCGGGCCAGCCGCTGAAAATGAAGGCGGGCCAGCCGTCGAACAAGAAGCGAACTTCGCGTCCGAGATCGATCAGGGGCAGGTCCATCGGCCGGATGTACAGTTCGACGGCCAGTTCGTACTCGGCCGGCATGATACTGACGATGGCTTCGCCTTCCTTGACCGTTTCTCCGATCCCCGGCGTGACCACCTGGGTGATGTAGCAGTCCTGCGGAGCCGTGATATAGTAGAACTGGCTGCGGCGCGAGTAGTTTTCGAGGGTGTTGCGCAGCTTTTGGAGACTTCCTTCGGCGTCGAACTGTTCCGAGATCGTGCTGAACCGTTCGCTTTCCGCTTTGGCGATCTTGTTGAGGTATTCGTTGCGGGTGGCGCTGAGGTCGAGGCGTGCGATCTCCACCTCGTTCTGGTTTTCCAGCAGCTTGTTTTCGGCGGCGACCACCTTGGTGCGAGTTTCCTGTAGCTTGAGGCGCTTTCCTTCCAGCTCGGTGAGGGGTACGATCCCCCGCCGGTACAAGGTATCTGCCCGCCTGAACTGGTAATCGGCGATGTCGGCGTCGATGCGGGCCTGCTCCAGTTCGGCTTCCTGACTCACAACCTTCAGGGAAGTTTGTCGCAATTTGCCCTGCAGCTGTTCGGTCTTCAGCTCGAGTTCCTGGCGCATGGCTTCGATCTGGGCGGCCAGCGCGCTCGCCTTTTGCTCGTAGCTGACCATAGCCCCTTCCTTGGCCGACACCTGGTTGGCGGTGCGTGCGAGGAGCTGCGGGTCGAAGTACTCGTCTTTGATCTCCGAGAGGTAGACGATCGTATCGCCCTTGCTGATGCGTTGGCCCTCGCGGACATACCAGCGTTCGATGCGTCCGGCGATCGTGGAATGGATCGTTTGGGGGCGCTGTTCCGGTTGGAGGGTCGTGACCTTCCCCTTGCTTTGGATGTTCTGCGTCCAGGGCAGCATCAGGAGCACGAGGATCAGGCCCATCGTGCCCAGTAGCCACCATTTGAAGAGGCGGTTGGAAGCAGGCAATTCGGTTTGCCCGAAAGAGCGGTAGCGCTCTTTGGCGACGTTTTGCTGGATCGAGTTGGACGAAATATTCAACATGGCTTTGTCTGGTGCTTGGGTTAAAGGGCCGTGTCGGCGATCGGCGAATTCGATTTGAAGATCCTGGCGAAGTGCGGACTTTGGCAGATCTTCTCGTAGGGGCCCTGCTCGACGATCTTGCCGTG
>JAGQXA010000013.1 GCA_020436865.1 Saprospiraceae bacterium
GTTCTACGACATCTACAACGTGTTCATTCCGCAGAACTACGGTACCTATGCCTACGACAGCATCGGCGCCTTCATCGACGGGTTGGGCGCCTCCGAGTACGACCGCTCGTACTCCTTGGTCGACGACCTCACCGGCGACGGCACGGCGGCAGCGGCCGACTTCAAAGCCATGCAGCTGGGTATCTATGCACAGGATGAGTGGGACGTCACCCCGCGCTTTACGCTGACCTACGGCTTGCGCCTCGACATGCCTATCCTCAGCGACGATCCGGCGATCGACCCGAGCTTTAACACGACGACCCTGCCGCTGCTGCAGGCGAAGTACGACATCGCCAACGACATCGAAGGCGGTACGGCCCCCGACGGTCAGTTGATGTTCTCGCCGCGCGTCGGCTTCGACTACGACCTGGTCGGCGACCGCAGCAGCATCCTGCGGGGTGGGGTAGGTATCTTCACCAGCCGCGTGCCCTTCGTTTGGCCGGGCGCTATGTACAACAACAACGGCCTGACCATCGGCCGCGTAAGTGAGAACGACATCCCCGGCGACGTCATCTTTATCGACGACATCCAGAAGCAGTACACGAACCCGAACTTCTCCGTACCTTCCGGCGATATCAACATTTTCACGAAAGACTTCAAGTTCCCACAGGTGCTGCGCGCCAACCTCGCGCTCGATACCAAACTGCCGGGCGATATCTCGGCTACCGTGGAGGGGATCTTCACCAAGACCCTCAACAATGTCAACTACACCAACGTGAACTCCGACCCGACCGTCGATTTCACCTGGACCGGTTCGCCCGATGACCGCACGGTGTACACCCGTACCAGCATCGACCCGACCTACTCGGCCATCTACGTAGGCTCTAACACCAGCGACGGTTACGCCTACACGCTGACCGCGGCCCTGGCGAAGGACTTTGCCTTCGGCCTGAATGCTACGCTGGCCTACACCTTCGGCGATGCCGAGGCAGTGAGCGAAGGTACTTCCTCGCAGAACTCCTCGCAGTGGCGCGGACAGGTGAGCATCGACGGACGTAACGACCCCGTTCTGGGCCGTTCGGACTTCGCACTCGGCCATCGCGTACTTTCGACCCTGTCGTACACGGTCGATTGGAATAAGGGCAAAAATGCCAGCACGACCATCTCGCTGATCTACGACGGTCAGGCCGGTAGCCCGTACTCGTATGTGATCGGCGGCAGCGGCGGCCGTAACCCGAACAACGAAACGGGTAGCACCAGCCGTAACCGCAGCCTGGTCTACATCCCGGCCGATGCCTCCGAGATCAACCTGGTCGACAAAGACGGCGTAACGGCTGCCCAGCAGTGGGAAATGCTCAACGCCTTCATCGAAGACGATCCGTATCTGAGCGAAAACCGCGGAGGATACGCCGAGAAGAACTCGAACTGGATGCCGTTCACCAGCTTCCTGGATCTGGCCCTGCGCCAGGACTTTGCCGTACAAGCCGGCGGTCGCTCCCATAAGCTGCAGTTCAGCCTCGACGTGTTCAACTTCGCCAACCTGCTGAACTCCTCCTGGGGGGTTCGCTACTCGGTTCCTGGCGACTTCAACAACTACTTCCTCTACAACTTCGAAGGGTACGAAGCCGACGGCACTACGCCGACGTTCTCCTACCTGACGGAAGAAGTTGGCACCGACGCGATGAATATCAATAACTTCACTTCGCGCTGGCGCATGCGTATGGGCCTGCGCTACATCTTCTAGACGTAGCCTCGCTTTCGCGAAATAAAGAAGCCCGACCGGCAACGGTCGGGCTTCCCCTTTTCTCACATCCCATATCCCACATCTTCCCCTCACTCCAACTCCGCGATCTTCTCCTGGATCCACTTGACGCTGGCTACTCCCTTGGCGGCCTGTAGCTCCTGCCGCAGGGCGCTGACCTGCTTCCGGTCGCCCGGCATGGCCCGGGTCAGCTTCTTGACAAACTTGATCAGTTGCATATAGCTCCGCCGGCGCCGGGTCGGAATGTTCTTGTGCCGGTTCAGATAAGCCCGGAAGCTTTCGGTAAGCGAGAAAAGCGGCTCGATCTCATCGGTTTCATAGTAGGTGAGAAGAAGCAAGGTCTTGGAGTTGAGGTTGTAGGTGACGTCGTCGTATTCCACATGTTGCAGCAGCTCGATCACGGCATCGTAATCTTTCTTGTAGAAATAGAGCTGGGCCAGGTTGAAGGTGACGAGGTTGTCGCGCTGCGCCTCCGGCAGGTATTGCTTGTATTCGTGGATGAAGTCTTCCGTCCACTGGATCTCGCCGAGGCGCAGACCGACGGTGACGATATTGCGAAAATGCCCGGTGAGCATTTCGCCTTCGACGATCAGGATGTTCTTCTTGAGCAGGTCTTTGTAGAGGTCGAAATACTCGCGCAGGAAGTTCTGGTTCCCTTTGTTGATCTTGCGCGTACAGTAGTTGATGGCGTAGGAGTATATGTCGGCCGCCTCTTCCTGCGGAAAGGCCAGGCCGTGCTTTTCCAAAAGCTCCTTGAGCTTGTAATAGTGCTCTTCCTCCTCCGTGTTGACCAGGGCCAGATAAATTTGGTAATAAACGGCGATGGGCGGGATGTCTTCGTACCGGTACTGCTCGACATGAGCAATGATCTCCTCGATGAGGAAGATCCGGTACTCGTGGGAAACGGCGTACTGGTGCACCAGGGTGCGGCAATAGTGCTTGAGCTTCTCGGCCAGGAAAAAGAGGTCGAGATTGAGGGTCACCTTCTCGATGTTGGTGATCGGGTCGCGTTTGCGGAAGTGCTTCGTCAGCTCGTAGTAGTTCTTTTCGATCTGAAACTGGTAGAAGTAGTAAACGGCCGATTGATGCGGCTGTTGGGACGACAGGCGACGGGCCGAGCGCATGGTCGAATTGTACAGTTTTTCCAGCTTCTTGCGCCCCACGGCTTCGATCAGATAGGTGGCCTGGTGGAGAGGATTTTCCTGAAAAACCTCCTGGACCAGATAGGTCTCGACGAGCTTCAACAGGTCCGAGCAATGCTTTCGAAACCGCACATCGTCGTATGGATCACCCGTTTCCAACAATGCCCAGACGTGCTCTTTTCCCAACTCTTCTTCCTGCCCGTTATTCTGGTGCCGAACGAGGATCTCGAAGAGCCGGACGAGGGTGGGGTTGGCGTTGAAATAGGGAGATTGGACGAACTTCCGGAACCGATTTTGTTCGTATTTGTTAAAGTGCTGTAGGATCGAGTAAAGCTTGCTGTTCTCCATGAATGTGAACGGCTTTCGGGAAAAATCGGGAGTAGCTTGTTGGCGGAAAACTAAAAATGGGCATTTGTCTCAAAGGTAACAAAAAATATACTTTTCACAATGGAGCCCATAGTCGAATAGGGCATATCTTTAAGCCATTGATTTACAAAATAAAGTACCGGAATCACGGAGAGAAGGGGCGTTCACAAGAGGGCTCCGGTTTTTTTCGCCAAATGGTAAATCTGAATAATAAATTGTATATTAGTGACTTGAAGTAAAATGATAAATCCACGAAACCATGAATATATCTCGACTCCCAAAAATATTCGCTCTCTACCTATTGGTAGGAGTGATCCCTTTTCTGGCTGTCTTCGACGCACAGGGCCAGACCGGGGGCGTTGAGTTTCATTCCATGGAGGTCGTCATCGGAGATACCCTGTACTTCGACTTTTACTCCGACCCCCCCTATGTTCCCCAGCTAGATCAGTATGGCGTTTACCCGGTATTCGGCATCGCCGACCTGCCCGGCAACGGCCCCTTAGGCGTCAAGGGCTGGAATACCCTGAGCTATGTTCCGACGACGACCGATCCGGTCATCGATACCATCTACGTGCAATACTGGAAGTTCGAGAATAACATGTACTTCACGGTCAACCTGACCATCGAGGTGACGGTCACTCCTTCGATCATTCACGCACTCGACGACTACGCGGAGACCGTTCAGGATCAGCCGGTGAGCATCCCGGTGCTCAACAACGACTGGGGGAATGGCGATACCATCAAGGTGGAAGACGTGCCGCTGGTCAATCATGGCTCCATTGCACTCAATCCCGACAGCACACTCGTGACCTTTACGCCATCCGCCGGATTCGTCGGTTTGGCGCACTTTAACTATACGATCTGCGACGAAGATGGCACCTGCGATATGGCCACGGTCACCATCAGCGTCATGAGCATCGAACCTCCGGTGTTCGACACGCTGCGACTGACCACCCCGAAGGATACGCCGCGCGAGATCCTTCTGCCGCTCGACGGCTACTCGCTCGATAGCGCCCCGACCAACGGTTGGCTCGATTCGACCAGTAACAGCTATATCGTCTATCACCCGAATCCGGGCTTCTTCGACGATTACGACTACTTCACGTATTCGAAAAGCGGACCGGCAGGTACCCAGCAGATCGATGTGATCATGCACGTGCTCGATATCGACGCGGGCAATCTCTTTGTCAAGGACGACTACGCATCCACCCCGATCGGCCAGTCTGTCGAGATCGACGCCCTGTCCAACGACCTCGGCGGCGAACATTTGCAAAGTGTGGCCATCGTCCTGCAACCCCCGCACGGTAGCGCCGTCAATCTGGGAGGCGGTATTTTCGAGTACACGCCCGACCCGGGTTTTTCCGGATTGGATCAGTTCGTGTACCGGGCCATCTCGCCCAACGGCGCCATCCTGGAGTACGGTACGGTACACGTCACCGTCAGCAATCAGGTGCCTGCACAGGGTACGTTCACGCTGAGCACGCCTAAGAATGTGCCGCTGGTCATCGCCTACAACGTGCCGATCTACGATTATAACTTTACGATCATTACCGAGCCGGAAGCCGGCGTCGTCGCTTTTTATCCGGGTTTTCAAACGCTGGATCTCAACGGCCAGACCTTTGCCGGGTTCAATATGCTGATCTATACGCCCGATCAGGGGGTAGCCGATTTTCAGGATGAGTTCGAGATCGAATACTGTGTGGTGAGCGACAACTGCCCGACCGCCAACGTAAAGGTCAAAGTCGACATCCTCGATATCGACGTTGCCGCCGATCAGTACTGCCTGGGCGAGAATTGCGTGTGGGCAGGCGATACCAACAACGATGGCGTGGTCGACATGAAGGACATCCTTCCGGTAGGCCTCTGTATGGGAGAGGTCGGACATACGCGACCGAATCCCGACCTGAGCCTGTGGTTCGGGCAATATGGCGACGATTGGAACAGCCTGACCGAAAATCCGGGCTTCGATCTCAAGCATATCGACGCCGACGGTAATGGAATCATCGGCGGGTCGGATACCACGGCGATCAGCCAGTTCTACCTGAACCAACACTCGATCCTGCCGCAATCTGCCGGAAGTTCGATCAACGTGCCGCTGTACTTCTATGAAGAAGCCGTCTCTCCGGTCACCGGCGGCGATCTGGTATTGCTCGATCTGTGGCTCGGCGATCCGAACGATCAGCTTGCCGAAGATATCTATGGCTTCACCTTTACCATGGAGTACGAATCCGACGTAGTCGATCCCGCAAGCGTACACATCAACTTCCTCGACGAAAGCTGGATGTCCTATAATTCTCCGGTCATGCATATGACCAAGAAGCCCTTCGACGGGCGGATCGACGCCGGCTTTACCCGCACGAGCGGCTACTCGGAGAATGGCTACGGGGTGGTCGCCGCGATGGAGTTCATCATCGTCGACGATATCGACGGGATCCGCCTGCGCGACCAGTTCATCGAACTAAAGCTGAACAACATCACTGCGATGAACAGCGCCGGGCAGACCTTCTCCTTGCCGGGATCCACCATCAAGATCCCCATCAGAACAGCCGAGGAGGAACAACCCGAGCTTTCGGAGAACGACCTGAAAGTCTTCCCGAACCCCGCTGAGAATTACGTCAATCTGTACCTCAACGGAGCCGACAAGACCATCGAAGAAGTGAAGGTCTTCAAGCTCACCGGCGAAATGCTCCAAACGCACAATTCTTTGCTTCAGAAACACGTTCTGATTGACACGCATTCGCTTCCGACCGGATTGTACCTGGCGCAAGTGATCGCTAATGACGGAACCGTGCTAACCAAGAAATTCGAAGTAGTGCGTTAGCGGGAGGCCTTTAAGACTTAAGAGATTATCATAATATTCGTGGAATTTTATCATTTTAAGAAGTCGCACCTGTGTGCGACTTTTTTTTGTTCCCACCCCTCCGCACACTAGAACGGCTTCCGGCCGCGTTTCCCTTTTCCGTCCGGCGGCTTCCAGGTTTCCATCGTGTAGTGATTGTTAAACTTTTGTCAGATTTTCACAAATCCGAACCATTCCTTTTGTGACAATGTTCTACTGATAGAATTGACAAGGTATAACGGGTTTCTTGTTTAGGTATTATAAAAATAAAAATATTACAAATCGGGAAATCTGTCTTTGTTCTTAGCGTTATCTTATTAGATATTTGTAGGGTGAGAAGTGAGAAAAGAGGAGGCGGTCCGGGAAAAGTCTATCGGACTCAATCAATTGAAAATGTTCATGGGATTATAATTTGTTAATAGTAGGTCGTCCTCTCTTCGGAGGGGCGACTTGCTATTTTTTAATTATCTCCCGACACAAATAAAAAATGGTCGGCAGAAGATGCCAACCATTCGGAATGCTCATGGGATTATAATTTGTTAGTGCCCTCTTCAACGGCTAGAGCGTTTCCGAGAACGCAGGCAAGATAACAATTATCTTACGGACCTGCAACGATTAATTAGGTTTTTTTATATGAGTTAAGAGCTAGTTTTTGGATATGTTCATGGGATTAAATTTATTGTACGGGTCGCACCTTGTGTGCGACTTTTTTTATTCCCCTCCGAAACAGCGTTTTCCCTTTGCTAACCGTTCCTTTTATACTCAAGCGAAAGTGGTTTGAGAATTTCTAAGATGACCAATGAGCATTCGCTTGA